>DAOQRQ010000097.1:0-6581 GCA_035355815.1 Ferruginibacter sp.
CCAATATCATAAGCCGAAGAATAAACATATTCGCCGATAACCGCTGCATACCCTTTGTTTACCTGGTTGCGGTAATTGTACTCAAGCCTGCGCATAAAATACGGATCAGCCGGCAACACATTGCCTGCCGTATTGTTTACCGTGGCAGCATACCGGAGATTGCCACCCGCCGGGTTAACCGTAAGAAAATAAGTAGCGGTATCTGTTTCCAGGCTGTATTTTTCAGATAGCTGGTAATCGGGATTGCGGTAAAGGGCCTTATCGGGTTTGCCATCATTCATTTCACCCCAGAATTCTATATAATCGCCCGAACCCATAATGCCTGTTGGCACCGAAGTATAGAGACGAACCTGCTGGCCATTTCTCCAAAGCTGGAATTGCTCGGCCGGAACGTTTCCTAAACCGGCTGCAGCCAGTATGGGTTGATTGATACGGGTAAGGGTATCCTTGGCAAGTTTGAATTTATAATAGGTCTTACTATAATCGATCCAGCTGTTATTCAATTGCGAATAACCACTGGTTACCAGCAATAAAACAAAGGAGGCTAATAGAATTTTTTTCATACTGATTTGAAATTATAATTTATTCCGTTTCTTTTTTCCCGGCGATATTGAGCCGTATCGAGAATATATGTGTGTATAATGGATTCGACTGGTTGGCAAGGTTGGTGAATGCATAATCGATCATCACATTCTTCAGCTTAAATCCGGCGCCCACACCCGGCTGGTATATCCAGACTTTTTTCTGGTTGGTGGTATCGCCGTCTTTGATCGCTTTCTGAAAATTGTTGATGCCTGCCCGGATAAAGAACACATCCTTGATATTTGCTTCCAGGCCAATGCGTGGATCCACACTTACGGTATTGCCGCTAAGCACCGTATTTCTTTTACCGTCGAAAGTTACATCGGCATTCAGCTCTGCCATCAGGCTGATGGAATTGCTCAGTTTAAAATCGTATCCTCCTCCTATTACCAGGCGGGGGGCAGTAAGTTCGGTTGATTTAACCGGTATCTCGTTCTTGGTAAGGTATAGTACTTCTTTTTCCTGGTCGGTGAATTTAAAAGACCAGGCATTGAACGTAGTGGTCACATCTCTCGCCACCACCCCAAAATGGCTGCGCCTGCCATGGTATTGAATGCCGGCGTCTAAACCAAAACCCCAGGCCGTTGCAAAACTTCCTATTTTACGATAGATGACCTTGGCATTGATACCAAAGCTTAAATTGCTGTGTTCCGTTGTTTTAAGATTCTGGGCAAACGAAAGCAGTAAAGCCCAGTCGGCCACCGTAAATGTTTTGATATTGGAATAGTTGATGCTGCCATCGGGTTCCACCAGGTTCAGTGTATTGGGGATCTCATCCACAGCAAATCGGATCAGGGATATTCCCAATGCCCGTTTGTTATCCTGGATGGGGATGCCGGCAGACAGGTAATCGTACTTGGCAATGCCGCTGAAATATTCTGCATGCATCAATCCAACAGAAGGATGATCCTTTATACCGGTTAAACCGGCGGGATTCCAATAACCTGCCGTTTCATCTTTTGTGGAAGCTACCTGGGCACTACCCATGGCAAGACCCCGGGCGCCGGCGCCAACATTTAAAAATTCATTGGAGTATTTTCGGAACTGCGAATGGCAGGGAATGGAAATGGCTAACAGGGCCAATAAGCATATTGTCAGGTAGATTCTCATAACGTCATCAGGTTAGTAGTTTGTTTTTTATGGGGGTGGATCTTGATTAAACGTAATTATACTTGGTAAATTGTGCGTATATATTTATAAAATTAAGCCTATTCCAGCATATTTGGACCCGGCTTTTATGAACAGGACTCTGTGTTTAAAAACCCCGGCCCGGTTCCCAAACAAGAGGCTTCCTTCCCGGAAAAGGATGCTTTTAAAAGAACGGAAAAAACAGGGCAAATGTTGGCTCGCCGCTAAGGATAATATGTTCACAGCGCCTTTGTGCCAGTAAGTTATCATTTTATCAATTTTTATGAGCATTTTTGCCGAACGATATACGTTATTCTGATTTTTAAGGTTTGATTTTTAAATTTTTACGAAGAACATGCATTCTTTAATTGATGAACTACAGTGGAGGGGAATGATACAGGATATTATGCCCGGCACGAAGGAACAGTTAGACAAGGAAATGACCACGGCCTATATTGGCTTTGACCCCACGGCCGACAGCCTGCACATTGGCAGCCTGGTACCCATCATTTTGCTGGTTCATTTGCAAAAAGCAGGACATAAACCCATTGCCCTGGTTGGCGGGGCCACCGGCATGGTGGGCGACCCCAGTGGTAAAAGCGAAGAAAGAAACTTACTGAGTGAAGACATACTGAATCATAATGTGGCTTGTGTAAAGGCTCAACTTGAAAAGTTTTTAGACTTTGATAAAAACAAACCCAATGCAGCCGAGATGGCCAACAACTACGATTGGTTCAAAGAATTTTCCTTTCTCCATTTTATCCGGGATGTAGGAAAGCACATTACCGTTAACTACATGATGGCAAAAGACAGCGTGAAGAAAAGGCTGGAGGGCGAGAACGGAATGAGTTTTACAGAATTCACTTACCAGCTTGTACAAGGCTATGATTTTTACTGGCTGTACCAGAACAAGAATTGCAAACTGCAGATGGGTGGCAGCGATCAATGGGGAAATATTGTTACCGGTACCGAACTCATCCGCCGGAAATGCAGCGGCGAAGCCTTTGCCTTTACCTGCCCCTTGATAAAAAAATCTGATGGTGGCAAGTTTGGAAAGACCGAACAGGGCAATATATGGCTGGATGCAAACAAGACAACGCCTTACCAATTTTACCAGTTCTGGCTCAATGCAAACGACGCCGATGCTGAAACATGGATCAGGATATTTACGTTCCTCGACCAGGCTGCGATCAATGCACTGATCGCCGAGCAAAAGAAAGACGCTTCAAAAAGAGTTTTACAAAAAACGCTTGCCAAAGAAGTGACCATCCTGGTGCATGGAGCCGATGAGTACAATAAAGCAGTGGAAACAACCGAAAAATTATTTGCCAACCAGCATGCAGCAGCCGAAAGCCTGAGCGTAGAAGACCTGGAAGGCATGGACGGTGTTTTGAAAATAAATATTGACAAAGAAAAAATAGCCACGGGGATTGACGTGGTCTCCTTTTTAGCAGAATCCTCCATCTTCCCCAGCAAGGGCGAAGCAAGAAAGATGGTACAGGGCGGTGGCGTAAGCATTAACCGGAATAAAGTGGAAAGCACCGATATGAAGATCGACCCTGCATTGCTGCTGCACAACAAATACCTGCTGGTACAAAAAGGAAAGAAGAACTATTACCTGGTAAGCGTTGAGTAACAGAAATTGCAGGCCACCTGCAATTTAACAAGGGCCGGAGGCGTTAACGCATCAACCAGCAAACCGATACTGCTCGTTATTGAAATTAATGTCCAGCAATAAACCAATATTTTTCCCCGGACTCAATGGCTTACGGGCATTGGCTGCCTTATCGGTGGTTGTGTTTCATCTTACCCGTGACTTCGAACTATTCAACCTTGATCCCTACATTTTCGGCACATTGGCGGATGGTTCCCCAAAAGGTTTTGCCATGGCGGGCTTTGGCGTTACCATTTTCTTTTCACTCAGCGGCTTCCTCATCACCTACCTCTTACTGGCCGAAAAACAAAAGCAGGAAATAGGCATCAGGAAATTTTACTTCCGCCGGATATTAAGGATATGGCCGCTCTACTACCTGTACCTGGCGGCAGCATTGATCGTGATCTTTGTGTACAACATGCCCTTTAACGGCAACATGTTACTCACCTATGTTTTCTTTGCGGCCAACATACCGCATATTACCGATACGCCACTGCCCTTTCTTCGGCACTACTGGTCGCTGGGTGTGGAAGAGCAATACTACCTGTTCTGGCCCTGGGTAGTGAAAAAAATAAAAAAGAACCTTACGGCATTTGTGATCGGGTTCATCAGCGTGTTCATTATTTTAAAATGCAGCCTTCATTTTTTATACCCCCGCTCCATCCTGTTCGCCTGCTTTGATGTTATCCGCTTCGATTGCATGCTCATTGGCAGCCTGGGCGCCATTCTTTATTTCAACAGGCATGCATTGTTCTTAAGGATCTTTACGTCAAAAGCGGCACAGGCAGTTGCGTGGCTGGTCATTGTATTACTGTTGCTGAACATTTTTCACATCGCCTCCATCATCGATCATGAAATTGTGAGCGTGGTTACCGTGGCGCTGATCATGGGGCAGATCACCGTAAAGAACCGGCTGGTGAACCTGGATATAAAGCCCTGCGATTTTCTTGGCAAGATATCCTACGGCATTTATGTGATACACCCGCTGGTGATCTTCTTCTCTGCCAAGATACTTAAAGACCTTACCATGCCGCCGGTACTGAAGTACGCTGTTGTGTACAGCTTTGTAACGGCTGCCACTATTTTTATATCCTGGCTCTCGTATACTTATATTGAAAAATGGTTCCTCACGCTCAAGTTGAAATACACCGTGGTGGAAAGTTCCAATGCAAGAATCGCTTAACTGAATTAGTTCAATAAAAAAACATCCCGCTAAAAGCGGGATGTTTTTTTATTGAACTGCTTATTGTTTTTTCTGTTCTGCCGGCTTACCACTTAAATGCTTATCGAAGAATTTTTCCATCGCTTTATAAAAATCGATGCGGTTGTTCTCGTTGGCAAAACCGTGGCCCTCATCATTCTTCACCATATACTCTACCTCTACGCCCCTTTTCTTCAATGCTTCCACCACCTGGTCGCTTTCTGCCTTGTTCACCCTTGGATCGTTAGCTCCCTGGGCAATGAACAGCGGCGCTTTGATATTTCCAACATGCAAAGCCGGCGATACTTCGGCAAGCAATACGCTGTCTTTTGCAGGATCGCCCACCAGTTCATACATCTGTTTTTTAAATGGCTCCCAGTACGGCGGTATCGTGTTCATAAACGTGAACATATTGGATACCCCTACATAATCAACCGCACAGGCATACAGGTCGGGCGTAAAAGTAACGCCGGCCAATGTTGCATAGCCTCCATAACTTCCCCCGTAGATGGCCACTTTTTTCTTATCGGCAATTCCTTCCTTGATGAGCCAGTTAACGCCGTCGGTTATATCGTCCTGCATTTTTCTGCCCCACTCTTTTGATCCTTTCAGCCAGAAATCTTTTCCGTAACCGGTTGAACCGCGGAAATTCATTTGCAATACCGCATAACCCCGGTTGGCTAAGAACTGAACCTCGTTATTAAAACCCCATGCGTCTCTTGCCCATGGGCCTCCATGCGGGTTAACGATCACCGGAAGATTTTTTGCTTCCACACCTTTTGGCAACGTGAGATAACCATGAATGGTCAACCCGTCTCTTGATTTATATTCAATGGGTTTCATGGTGGCCATATCTTCTTCTTTTAACCAGGGCCTTGATGTAGCGAGGTATTTTGTTTCACCGGTCTTCTTATCGTAGAAATAAAATTTCGCCGGTAATTTGTCGTTGCCTGTCCATACAATGAATTTATCTTCTTCATTGTTATTTCCGTAAATAGCGATCTCGTACCCTTTGAATTTATCTTTCATCTTATTGTAATCGGCTTCAGCTTCCTTGTCTAAGAAATACTGTTCGCCTTTCCAGGAAGTGTAATAAGCAGCTTCCAGCACTTTTCTTTTGGGTGAATATCCCAGTCCGTCCACATCATATTCTGCATTCTTATAAAGTTCCCGTATCTCTTTTTTTGCTGCCAGGTCGTATTCAACAATAGCCGTCTTATCCCTGCCTATATTGCTGACCGCATAAATATTCTTATTATCAAACGTAAAGAAGTTGGGGGCAAATGTTTCTTTGTAGCTTGTTGTGAGCAGCGAATCAAACGGGTCCGCTTCCGTAGCCCGGTGAAACAGGGTGACATTTACCCCATCGGTCTTCCCTGCCAGCCTGATAACGCCATTATGATCGGTGTACCAGCTGTCGTAGTTCTTATCATTCTGGTAAAGCACTTTTGTTTCACCTGTTTCAATATTGATGCTGTAGGGATCAAAGAAACGGGCATCCCGTTTATTCATTTGTATCATCACTTCCTTTTCCTTACCGGCAACATACCGCAGATCGTTCAGGATCATTGTTCGTACTTTAGGAAAAGGCGTTAATGCCTTCTGGTCCTTTCCATCGATGGATACCGAGAACAGCTGGAAGTTTTCATCGCCACCTACATCCTGCAGGTATAAAATGCGGTTACCCTTCCACTGGTACTGGGAAATATTACGCACCGAATCAAAGGTTACCGGGGTTCCTACAGAATCGCTGATCTTTCGTACAAATACATTCATGTGTCCCAGGTGAGAGGACCGATAGGAAACATAATCCCCGTCGGGAGATATCTGCCAGCCCGTTTTATCGGCATTCTTAAAAAAATCTTCCAGCGCAACCAGCGGTGGTTTTTCTTCTTTGTCTGATTTGGATGTACAAGCCGCAACGGTAATTACTAATACCGATACAACCCATAGCAGTTGTTTTTGAATCATCTTCATGGCGTTTGTTTGTTGGTGAGTAAAAATGTGGGGAACAGA
>DAOQRQ010000097.1:6591-9052 GCA_035355815.1 Ferruginibacter sp.
AGTAAGTAAAAACTGAAGATAAATATTTTTTAACGACTGCAAAATGGTTCGGCGGAAATTACCGCAGTTAAGAAATTTTTAACATTTCGCCAGCAACTACTGAATCTTATTGAAACGGGAGAAGATACCAAGTTCATAGTTCACCAGTAAGTACTGGCCGGGTTTTAGATCCGCTACACTCAACTGGGTTGCCGCCTGCTGAATGAATACCTTCCGAAGTACCATGCCGTTGCTGTTAAAGAGTAAGAATTCTTTTTTTACCCCGGCAGGTCCGGGTAAAACAACGGTTATCTTTTCCCTGGCGGGATTAGGGAACAACTGTGCATCAAATGAATTTCCCTGGTTTGTTATTATAATGGAAGTACTGAGGGCAGACTGGCCATGACTGTTCTTTTGCCGCACCCGGTAAAAATATTTTTGCTGGTACAGCCGTTCATCGGTGAACCGGTATAACTCCCCGGTATGATTGGCCAGGGCTGCAACTTCACCGATCTTTTCGTATTGAATGCCATCGTTGCTTCGCTCCACGTCAAAAGCAATGGTATGCTCATTTGTTTCAATGCTCCAGCATACGAGATTTGTTTTTGCATTGGGCCTGCCGAATAAACGGGTCCACTTTACAGCCAGCGGGCCCGAAAGATATTCATAAGGGTTCATATCCACCACCCCATTGCTGATGCGGTTATAGTTGCGGATGTCTGTTAGCGGCAACCCTGTATTATCACCTGTATTAATTCCCACAGAACCATTCTGTAACTGCAAGCCATCATCAAGGGTAAGCCAGCAGTTATCGGGACCTATTGCATTTGATATATCCAGGAAACCCGGTGCAGTAAAAATATTCCCGGTGCCGGGGCCCGTGATAGCATGCGGTGGATTTTGATTGCTAATATCCACGATGGAATAAGTAGCAGCAAAGCCCGCAGCACCAATGATATAAAACTGCGGACCAGCCCCACTGGCCGTATTTCCCCAGAAAATACTGTTGCGAACAGTTGGGGTAGCCGTACCCGAGTTTCCGGAAGTAAAGTTAGAACGGTCGGCCACGATCGCTCCTCCATCAACCGATGAATTATTTATAAAGGCTGAGTTCAATATCGTTGGACTGGCATTTCCATTTCCCCCGCCCCAGCAATACATGGCGCCGGCCCGGTCGGTAGCTGTGTTCATATAAAAAATACAGTTGGTTATCACCGGGCTGGCATTGCCATTATATCCAAAATTGTCGATACCTCCGCCACCACCCGTTGCTGTATTTTGTGCAAAGATGCAATTGGTGATAACAGGATTTGCATTGCCTCCATTCTGGCCATGATCGAATATGCCGCCACCAAACAAAGCCGTATTATTGGTGAACAAACAATTGCGGATGGTTGGGCTGCAGGTTCCGCCATTGGCTGCATTGTTTAGCATGCCGCCGCCCAGGCTTCTGCTGTCATTACCCAGCAGGTCAAAATTTGCATGACCATCCCGGATGGTAAACCCGTCGAGAATGCAGGTATTGTTCAGGCTGCTGTTACTGATCACATGATAACTGTTGTCTGCATTACCCGGTGCACCAATTTCGGCGCTTAGTATTGAACTGAATCCACAACTGAAATTTCTTTGAGATAATGTTGTTTCAGTACCGTTAAAACTCCCGTAAACAGCCACGCCGTTCACCAGGCTGAAATAAATATTCCGGTTGATCGTGGTGGTTGTATAATAGGTTCCTTTCATCACCCACACTTCATCGCCGGGAATGGATGAAGAGATCGCAAACTGCAATGAGGTTCCCGGAAAGGCATTAGCCCAGGAAGTTCCGTTCATAGCGCCTGCCCCTGACGGGCTCACATACCTGGTAACTGCCACAGCAGGAAGGCAGGAGATCATCCATATTAAAAATGACAGACCGGCTTTTTTTGAGGGCATGGTACAGTAGTTATTGCAACTAAAACGGTATATCGCCTGAATTATTGGAAGAATGCCGGGCCTTTACAGCAGCATTACTGGATCACCTGCAGTACTTTCCATATCTCGTCGGCCACCAGCTGGTTTCCTTTTGCATTGAGGTGTACCCGGTCGGTAGTAAGGATACCCGATTCTTTATTGGCGGTGTTGTTCTTCAGGTTATAATCAAGGAATGCTTTGCGCAGATCAACGAGGGGTAAACTATTCTTAGCCGCAATGTCGCGGATGATATTGCTGTATTTGTTAAGGTCGCCATCCTGCTCATTGCTGAAATCGGTGCGTTCTCCTATCACTGCCGGGGTACAAAGCACCACCTGTATATTCTTTTCTTTCAGCTTTTTGATCATGGCGCTGTAAAACCGTTCAAACTTATCGGCATCGGTTCCGGTACCACCGGTACGCTTATGCCACACATCGTTTACGCCGATATAAATGACCACTATGGCGGGTTCTTTTTTAAGCACATCGTCTTCCAGCCGCAGAAAAAGATCGTATACTTTATTGCCACTCA
>DAOQRQ010000098.1:0-8996 GCA_035355815.1 Ferruginibacter sp.
TTCTTAACTCTTCCTCTTGATCGTACATCCCACACTTCTGCTTTCTTTAACCGTAATATCTTTTCCGGCAGTAAGTTCATTGATGGCTTCCTGCAGGTGATTGCGTTTAACGGCTGTAACATCTGATGGACTGTCGTCGATGGCCCCGTGGTAAACCAGTTTCAGGTTCTTATCAAACAAGAAACATTCCGGTGTACGGTTGGCGCCAAAGGCATCGGCCACTTCATGATCTTTATCCACCACATAATTCCATTTGTATCCCTGTCCGTCGGCATAATCTTTCATGTTATCAAAACTGTCTTCATTACCCCGGTAGGCTTCATTGCTGTTAAGGATGATAACGCCTACTTTCATCTTGATGGCGTATTCGCTGATGGCACGGGTGCGTTCCTGGTTCTTCACTACATAAGGGCATGTATTGCAACTGAACATCACCAGTACCCCATTTTCTTTAACGGCATCTTTCATCGCAACTTCCTTGCCCGAAACGTCTTTCATTTTAAGACTGGCCTTGGGCATGCTGCTGCCGATGGGTAACGGATCACCCACGGTAAAGGCAAGGGTGGCGATGGATGCAATGGCTGCAAATGCAAATAATATCTTTTTCATGATGAAGTATTTTTTTAAAGTTAAGAAATTAAGGTATGCCTGGGCAACCATTCATGTAGTTTTTTCCTTGGCGGCCAATTCCTTTTCGTGGGCATCCCTTTTTTCGGCAATGGCCCGCAGGGATTTGATGCTCACGTTCAGCTCAAAGCCGATCAGCAGTACCAGCGAATTGATGAAGATCAGCGCCATCAGTACAATAATGGTACCGATGGAGCCGTACAGGGCATTGTACTTACCGAAATTGTTCACAAATTCTGAAAAGCCCAGGGTGGCCATAATGCACATGAAAGTGGCCAGGATGCTGCCGGGTGAAACCAGTTTCCATTTTTTGTGAACGGCCGGGGCGTATTTGTAGATAAAGGCGATGGAATAAAAGACCAGGGCAATGATGAATATCCAACGGGTATAAAGAATGAAGCCTTTCCAGAAAGAACTTTTAAGCCCCACCAATTTTAAAAAAGCGCCCTGGGTTATCAGCAATATCAGGCAGCCGAGCACCAGTCCGAAGATGAGTGTAGTTAGGCGGATGGCCACCCAGCGGTCGTGCAGGCCTTTTCTTTTGGCAAAGCCGATATAGTTTTTATTGAACGAACGCATGATGCCCATCATGGCATTCGAGGCAAAGAACCAGGCAAGCAACAGGCCAAAAGAGAGAAGGCCGAAAACGGGATTCTTAAAAAAAGTTTGTTCTATAAATACGGCGATGGTACTGTTGAATGTTTCCACCGGTATCAGGTCTTTTAAGATCAGCCTTACCTGGTTCAGGATGTCCTTCTTTTTTATAAAGGGCAGGTGAGGGATAAGGGTGAATAAAAACAAAAAGGATGGCGGAATGGCCATGATGAAGTTATAGGCAATGGCCGATGCTCTTTCTGTCAATCCAACGGTTTTTACCTGGCCGAGAAAAAATCTTCCCACATCATACAGGGGTACCCCTTCAAAGCCGGGCAGGTACCAGTGCTTGCTTTTGTTGAGGACAAAAGCAACCGGGAAACTATTGATGATGATGCGTTCGAGTTTGGTCAAGGCAGATCGTTAAATGATTATACCAAAGCTACAACATAGCCGGTAAGATTTATTTTATGTTCACACTGTCTAAAAAGCGATGGTAATTCTTCGCATTCACCTGGTGTTCTTCGTATGATTCAGCAAAATTGGATAACCCCGACCAGTCTGGTTTGGCTACAAAGAATATATAATTGGTAGCGGGCACATTCAGCACCGCATCAATGGTTTTTGGCGAAGGGGTACAAACAGGACCGGGTGGCAGGCCGCTGTTCAGGTAAGTATTGTATGGCGATATATACGCAATGTGTTTTTCTCGGACACGTTTCAGCCCGAAATTCTTCATAGCGAATTTTACCGTAGGATCTGCCTGCAGTTTCATTCCTTTGTTCATGCGGTTGAGGTATACACTGGCGATCTTTCCTTTATCGGCAGCAGCATTGGTCTCTTCTTCCACAATACTGGCCATGGTATAAACCTGTTCGGGTGAAAGGTTTAGCGCCCTTGCTTTGGCAAGCCGTTCTTCATTCCAGAACTTCTCTTTTTCCTTCACCAGTTTATTGAATATTTTTTCCGGGGCTGTATTCCATAAAAAAGTGTAAGTGTTGGGTATTACAGCCGTCATGAAAGTATTGCTGTCGAGATGCCAGGCCTTCAGCAGTTCGCTTTTATTCATGCAGTTGGCAAAGGCTGATGAATCGGCTTCAAAATTTGCCGCCAGCTTTTGCGCCAGGTCTTCCTTTGTACGCAGTTTGGTGATCACCAGGTTTACCGGCGCCTGGTTTCCTGAGCGCAACATACGGATGAGGTTGAACAAACTCATCCCATTCTTTACCTGGTAGCGGCCTGCTTTTACCGAGCGGTTGTATTTTACCTGTTTGGCAAGAAGATCGAAAAAGAATGGACTGCTGATTATTTTCTTTTCCGTTAATGAAGTTTTCACTTCTTCATACACCGAACCGGTTTTTATGTAAAAGTATTTTCCATCCGGTGCCGAAACGGTAGGGCCGAAGACCTGCCAGGCCAAATAACCACCTGCAGCCAGTAAAATGAACAGGGTACCCAGAATTATTTTTTTTCGCATCATTGTTTGTGTTGAACAAAATAAAACAAAAAACCCCGCCGGTTTGCGACGGGGTTTAAAAATCTTTGTAAAATATTATTTAGCTGCGCTGTCGGCTGGTTTTGTTGCCGGGGTTGCGGTATTGGCCGGTGCGCTTGCCGGAGTTTTGGTAGAAACACCTTCTATGATCTGTTTGGTCTCGGCATTGCTGTTATTTCCTTTTGGAATAAAAGCAGGAGAGGTGATGCAAAGGATGGCTACGATGGCAGCAAACAACCAGGTGCCTTTTTCCAGCACGTCGGTGGTTTGTTTTACACCCATGATCTGGTTGCCAAACCCGCCAAAGCTGGAAGAGAGCCCGCCACCTTTTGGGTTCTGAATCAATACAATAAGGCCAAGAATAACCGAGGCAACGATCACTAAAATTCCAAATACTATTAACATATTATGCTCCTTTTAAATTGTCTATTTTGGCTGCAAAGTAAGCGCTTTTGGCAGGATTGAGCAAACTTAATTTTTGGTACACTTCGGTGGCTTTGGCCGTTTTCCCCTGCCGGGCAAATACTTCGGCCATGGCTTCGGTGATCACTTCATTTTCCTTGTTGCTCCTTTCGGCCATGGCTTCCACGGTTTTGTCCGGCTGCTCCCCTTCTTCTGCCGGTGCGGCATGCACTTTTTTCATGGTCTTCAGCCATTCGGTAAAGCTCTTCAGTTGCTTGCCTAATTTATCTGTTGCCGGCGCTTCTTCATTCAGTTTGATACCCTGTGATGCGAAATAATCCACCAGGTGCATGGGTTCAAATAAAAGTTCGTCTTCTTTTATGTTTTTTTCTTCCGGCAGTTTGAGTTCTATCTTCATGGGTTCCAGTTCCGGTTCTTCACCTGGTCCGGGCTCATTAACCGCTTCAATAACGTGCAATTCTTCCTGGATGATCTCCGGTTCTGTTTGTACTTCCGGTTCTAATACCTGCCCGGTAACAACCCGTTCTTCTTTTGCCGGTTCAAACTCTTCAACCAACGCATCTTCCTTTGCTTTATCTTCTTCCGGCTCTGCGCTGTGTTCAATAACGGGTTGTTCTTCTTTAATGAACTCCGGTTGTACTTCCGGTACAAACTCTTCTACCTGCACTGCTTCATTCATTACTTCTTTATCTTCTTCCGGCCCGGCAATATGTTCAATAACCGGCAATTCTTCTGTTAAGGGTTCTTCTGCCGGTACGGAATATGTTTTTTCTTCCACCGGCATACCTGGCTTTGCCTGCCGCAGTTGAAAATTCAGCCAGAGCGGATTGTTGAAGAAGATATTTGTTTTGGTGGCCTGACGGTCGAATGCTACGGTGCTTTCTGTTGTTTGCTGCAGCAGGTAAAACTGTGCCGGGGAAAAATAGGGATGTACAGCCGTTATCTCTTCCAGGAAATTTTTTACCGAAGGGTCTTCCAGATTCCGTTTGAATAAGGATTCAAATAAGGCCGGTTGCTGCTGCATAAGATTTTGCATGGATTATTTTACCAGTTGGAAAATATTTTATTGAAAATGGCGTCTGTCAGGTTCTTCACAATATCTTCTGTCTTCTGGCTTTCTACCTGCGAAAGACTGAGGTTGGCGTTAAAGTCAACGCTGTATGTAACATCGCTTTCCGAACTCTTCTTATCATCCAGGGTGTTCTTAAAGATGATATGAAAATTAACCGTAAGCCGGTTGAGGCTGGTATTGGCGCCGCTGATACCGGTGGATGTTACCTGGTAAGCCGAAACATACCCGCTGATATCGTAATGGGCATCGTCGTCGTTGGTCTGGCGCAGGCGGGTGGTGCCGATGATCTTCTGCTTCAGTTTTTCGGTGATCAGCGGACTTAACTGCGGATTCTTGTATTCGGCCCTGTTCTCAAAATAATTCACCCGGAAGGTTTTTACCTCCTGGGGTATCTCTGCCGAATCCCTGAAACCGTATTTGCAGGTGGCCTGTATGCAGATAGCTGCAAGCAGCAAGCCACAAGCCAGAGTCCATCTGTTCAGTTTACTCATACTTGCAGCTTGCAGCTTGTAGCCCGGAGCCATTTTCCTATTCTTCAATATCATACTCTTTCAATTTACGGTACAGGGTACGTTCGCTGATGCCCAGGTCGAGCGATGCATCCTTACGTTTGCCCTTGTGTTTCTTCAGTGCTTTTATGATCAGTTCTTTTTCTTTATCCATGATGCTGAGCGATTCTTCCACGTCTTCGTGATGATCGATCACTTCGCCGTTGTGCGGAAGAAAGACCGGTTTGGTGGCAGCGATGCCTGTTGCATTGCTGTGTACTTCGGCAAAGGGCTGGTCGTTGAACACGGGTGCATGCTGCGCTGAGTTTGGGTTCTGCAACAGGTCGAAGAACATTTTCTTCAGCTCGTTCACGTCTTTCTTCATGTCGAAGAAGAGTTTGTACAATATCTCCCGTTCGTTGGCAAATTCATTTTGTCCTGCCGAACCATTGCCGCCGGCCAGCACCGGCAAGCGGGTGTAATTATGTTCGGGTAAAAAACCTTTCATCGTATTTGCATCAATCGTTTTGTCCCGGCTCAGTACCGATATCTGCTCTGCAATATTCTTCAATTCACGCACATTACCCGGCCAGGAATAGTTAATTAACACATCCCTCGCTCCTTCATCCAGTTGCACCGGTATGGCTTTGTATTTATCGGAGAAGTCGTTCACAAATTTGCGGAACAGTAAGATGATGTCTTCTTTTCTTTCCCGCAGCGCCGGCACTTTAATGGGAACGGTGTTTAACCGGTAGTAAAGATCTTCCCTGAATTTATGGATCTGGGTTGATTCAATAAGTTCTTTATTGGTGGCGGCTATCACCCGAACATCGGTCTTCTGCACTTTGCTGCTGCCCACCCGTATGTATTCGCCCGCTTCCAGCACACGCAGCAGGCGGGCCTGGGTGCCCATGGGCAGTTCACCGATCTCATCCAAAAAGATGGTGCCGCCGTTCACGGTTTCAAAATATCCTTTACGGCTGTCTACCGCACCGGTGAAGGATCCTTTTTCATGCCCGAATAATTCCGAGTCGATGGTTCCTTCGGGGATGGCGCCGCAGTTAACCGCAATGAACGGGTTGTGTTTCCTGGCACTCAATGAATGAATGATCTGTGAGAACACTTCTTTACCCACACCGCTTTCGCCGGTGATGAGTACACTGAGGTCGGTGGCAGCCACCTGCACGGCTACATTTAATGCATGGTTAAGGCCCGGCGAATTACCGATGATGCCAAAACGGTTTTTTATTGATTGTAATTCCATACCCCCTCCGCCCCCTAAAGGGGGAACTTTTGGTTTAAAAATTATAATAAGTTCTTTTCAATTCTTTTTAAAACTGATTCTAAGTTATTCTTGATTTCTTGTGTTGTAAACCTGATAACTTTTATGCCAAGAGACTCCAGGTCTTTTTGTCTTATTTCATCTTTCATTTTTATCTCGTTGTTATCATGAATACTTCCATCTATTTCAATTACCGGTTTTTTTGAATGACAATAAAAATCAGCTATGTAAATAGAAACAGGATGTTGTCTTCGAAACTTTATCTCTGGAAAATATTGTTTCAACCTTCCCCATAATATCATTTCGGTTGCTGTAACATTATTTCTCAGTTTCTTTGCCAGTTCAAAAATTACAGGTTCTGCTCCATAAAACATATTCTCCTTCATATTTGTCCCCGCTTTTGGAATAAATTCTCTCTGTCATAGTAGTGTCCAGGTTCCCCCTTTAGGGGGCGGAGGGGGTTCCGATCAATGTTCCTGCTGTACAACTTTCCACTTTCACATTTACATACTCGCCCTTTTTAAAATTGCCTTTCGGGAATACCACTACTTTATTCTGGTCGTTCCTTCCATATAATTCCTCTTCATTCTTTTTTGATGTTCCTTCGATCAGCACTTTGAATGTTTTGCCCACATCACGCTGCATGCTTTGCAGCGAATGAATGCGGTGCAGGTCGATCATTTCCTGCAGCCTTCTCTTCTTTACTTCCTCCGGCACATCATCTTTAAATCTTCTTGCCGCCAGTGTTCCCGGTCTTTCGGAATAGAAATACATATAGGCCAGGTCGTATTTGCAGTATTCCATCAGGCTCATCGATTGCTGGTGGTCTTCTTCGGTTTCGGTACAAAATCCCGTGATCATATCGGTTGATAAACCACAATCGGGGATCAGTTCCTTTATGCGGTTCACTTTGGCGATATACCATTCACGGCTGTAGGTTCTGTTCATCATCTGCAGTACACGACTGCTTCCGCTCTGAACCGGCAGGTGAATATAATTGCAGATGTTCTCGTACTTCAGCATCGTGTGCAGCACATCATCGGTGATGTCTTTCGGATGTGAAGTGGAGAAACGAACCCTCAGCAACGGGGAGATCAGCGCAACCTGTTCCATCAGCATGGCAAAGGTCACCCGCTCGTCTTTCTGTTCATCGATCCAGTAATAGCTGTCTACGTTCTGTCCCAGTAACGTTACTTCCCGGTACCCGTCTTCAAATAATGATTTGCACTCGTTTATTATCGAAGCAGCATCCCGGCTTCTTTCCCTTCCTCTTGTAAAAGGCACCACGCAAAAGGAGCACATATTGTTGCAGCCACGCATGATGCTTACAAATGCCGTAACCCCGTTGCTGTTCAAACGAATGGGAGCGATGTCGGCATAGGTCTCATCCCGGCTCAGTAAAACATTTACTGCCTTCTGGCCCGTTTCTGCTTCTTCAATTAAACCGGGCAGGGTCCGGTACGCATCCGGTCCTACAACAATATCTACCAGCTTCTCTTCTTCAATGAACTTTATTTTCAGCCTTTCGGCCATGCAGCCCAATACACCGACGATCAGGCCGGGCTTATGTTTTTTTATTCCTTTGAATTGGTTGAGGCGGTTGCGTACGGTTTGCTCCGCTTTTTCCCGGATAGAACAGGTGTTGATAAAGATGAGGTCGGCATTTTCGGCAGATTGGGTGGCGCCAAAGCCGTTGCTCATAAGGATGGAGGCAACCACTTCGCTGTCGGCAAAGTTCATGGCACAACCATAGCTTTCAATATAAAAGTGCTTTTTATATTGATCAGTGCCGTTTACAAAGGGAGCAAAGGCTTCTCCCTGCCTTGTTTCATCGTGTTTTTTATCCGTTGCCAGGTCCAGCATCTCTTCAACTTTTATCGGACAGCAAATATAACTGAAACCGGGCAATTGGTGACAGGATGGCAGTAAGATTCTGGGTTATTAAATCAAATAACCGGCTTTCTGTGGTAAATAGGTTAATTTTACTGATCGCCTTCTCTTTTCTTTATACCAATTGGGTATTTCCTTCGCTGCCGTTTGGCATTTTAAAATTAAAAACCTGGAATATGTCTGTGAAAAGCAATTTATACATCGTCCGACACGGAAAAGTGAATACGGATGAAAAGGACCGGCAGGCTTACCTGCACCTGTCCGGCGAAGGCATTGCCTTTGCCGGTTTCCTGGATAAATATTTTAAAGACATTTATTTTGACCGGATACTTTTCCAGGCAAACGATAGTAAAACGTCGGACCCCTATAACCGCTGCCGCAAAACCATCCGTGGGGTAAAGGGCATAAAAGCCGAGTTTGATAAAACGCATGTAAGCATGGTGTTTGAAGAACTGAATAAGGAAGATACCGATGTTCGCAATGTGCTGCTTTGTTTTAAATCAGACAGTTTTTATGTACTCAGCAATATCATCAGCCCGCAATCAGAAGAACAGTTCAGCAAAGATTATCACCGGGTATTTCATTACCGGTTTGGTTCCAATCACTACGATTTTGTAAGCAAGTTCAGCGCAGAGGAAATGCAACCTGTTTGATGGCAAACATCTTTTACGGGTTAAGTCTTTGGAGTTTTTCTCCGGTAATATCGTAAAACAAATATCCCCGTAAATATAAATGGCAGGGCAGAAGCCACGATCTTAATATTCATTGCCAGGATACCAACCAGTAAGATCATGAGCATGATCAAACTCAGGCAGGCCAGCCCGGTGAGTGTTGCAATTCTGCCCGGCGTTTTTTGAAAAATGGTATACAGGATCAGTATCTGTCCGAGGAGGGGCAGCAATATAAATGGATGCAGAAACGATCCGGGGTCATGTCTTCCTTTGGCGATCAGCTCATACTCCATTTGAATTAAAAATCCGTGCTGACCAGAACCCCAGGCCAGGTAACCAACCAGGGAACTGAGCAGTAAGCATATATTGAGGATCCTTTTCATGCGGATGTTGCAATTACCGGGAGCAACCTGGTTGCTGCTTTATATCCATCCCAGTTCTTTCACCGTCATTT
>DAOQRQ010000099.1:0-8954 GCA_035355815.1 Ferruginibacter sp.
GACATTTATCGTCTGCATCAGTGATGCCGTCGCCATCCCTGTCGGGGCAACCTTGTAAAGATGCCAGTCCTTTTACATCAGGGCATTTATCCAGCGAATCCACTACGCCATCGCCATCCCTGTCTTTGGGTGGTTCAACAACCGGGATGGGAACTTCAACCGGGGCTGGTTCTTTCTTCCGGGTAAGGTTAGTGGCTACCCCAACACTGTGATATAAATGATATGCTGCATTTTCAGTGATCGAAATACGGTATTGAGAACCGATAAGGATAAACGTTTCGTCAACCACTTTTACCTGCAATCCAACACCTACGGGAAGAAAAGCGCCATAATACCCTTTGTATTTAGAAGCACCCAGCCCTGCAGAGATGTATGGAACAACGCAGTATTTGTCGGTGAATAATTTAAGGTTAACGGTGGCAGCGCCTTCTAATAAAAGACTTGGATCTACCGCCAGCGTTTTTCCCGGAACGGGATATTTAACAAAGGAGCCCGATAGTGTTCCAACAAAATCAAGATTATTGTTTATGCCCTGCATATAGCTGAGCGCTATACCGGCCGTCATGTTTTTCCCTTTGCGCCATTCTTTCGACTTTAAAACGCTTGTAAGGCCGGCGGTACGAAGGTTTGCGGCCGTACTAAAGTCATTTAAAAAGAAGTTGATGCCAAGAGAAGGACGTTTTTTATATTCCCCCTGCCCGAACGAGGTTGCAAACAGGCCAAGGGCAAAAAATACGAATAGGATTTTCTTCATAATTGTTAGTTTTCTTAAACGCAACAAAAATAGTCGCTTCGACTCAAAACGTGAAATATTTTACCAACATAATTAAAACGGCTTTGGGGCGGTAATTTTTGCTGAATGAGGCTTTTACAGGCTTAAAACCCTGTCTACTCGCTTTCTTTTTTATCAAGTACCTCCACTTTTACCCGGGTAAGTCCACGGGAGATATAACCCAGTTTGTTTGCTGCAGCCCTCGACAGGTCAACCACCCTTCTCATTTTGGGATGAATGCGGTCATTTATTTTTACGATCGCCGTTTTGCCATTGCGAAGATTGGTCACTTTTACCCAGGTACCCAGCGGCAGCACATTGCAGGCACAGGTAAACTTTTTCTGATCGAATATCTCCCCGTTGGCTGTTTTACGCCCATTGAATTTATTTGCATAAAAACTGGCCTGTCCATAAAACACCCTGCTTGCTTTTTTAGGGGAGGCTTCTGCCGTGGTCTTTCCTTTTTGTGCATAGGATCCAAGCGGGCATACAATACACAGTGTAAGAAAAAAGATAACCATTTTCTTACCCAAGCGCCGATCTGTTATACCAATGAGGGTCATGAACATAGTTTAAAGATAATGCAATTACCGGGCCGGAGCAGGTATCATTTTTTAGCGAAATACTTTTCCATCAGCAGCTTATCCTCTCCATAAATATCATCATAAAATCTTACCCGGCCGTCTTTCCCTTCGCAGGAAAAATAACGGATATAAAGCGGGATATGATTCTTCACATCAATGCGCCGGCGTTCTTTGTTTGCAATCCAGTTCTTAATGGAATCGACTGTATATTTTACCGGTTCCTTTTTCTCCGTTACGATCGTACTGTCGTTGCCTGCAATATAATAGGCAAGTTTTTGCCATTCCTGCACCCGCACACATCCGTGACTGTAGGCACGGGATGGATTTTTAAACAGGTAACGCTGGTTGGTATCGTGCAGGTAAACGGCATATTTGTTATTGAAATTGAACTTGATCACACCCAGTGAATTATCATCACCGCTTCCCTGCATCACTTTGTACGGTATGCCTTTGGAATATTTCTCCCAGCTCACGGTATTCGGATCAACCACGTCTCCGTTCTTATCCAATAACATCAACCCGATCTTTGTAAGATAATTCGGGTTCTTCTTCAGTTTGGGAAGATATTGTTTTACAATGATGCTTGTAGGAACCGTCCACGTAGGATACGTTACCATATCCGATATCTCGGCATTCAGTAACGGCGTTCTTGTTTCGGGCTTGCCGCAGATCACTTTCGATTCAAAAACAACCGTATCGCTTTCCACCATCCACAGGTAATACCCGGGCAGGTTCACCCAGATATATTTCTCCGGCATTTTTCTGGGCAGCTGTTTATACCGGTCTAAGGTGATGGCAATACGCTTGAACCGCTCCACATCGTTATTATTGAGTGCACCGATCAATATTCTTCCATACTTACCATCTGCCTGCAGGCCTTTCTTCTGCTGGTATTTCTTTATTGCCGTTGCCAGTTGGAAGGAATCGGGCAATTTATCTGTGAAGCCGATACAATTACTTTCTGCCAAACGTTTCTGCAGCGTTTTTATAAAAAATACAGAATCCTTTGCATCTCCTTTTTTGAAGGGATACCTCAGGTGGGTGAATATTCGCCGGTCCATACTGTCGAGAAATGAGCGGATACCTCTTTTCAATTCCCAGTAGCCTTTGTGTTCGGGCTGAAGTGCATCAAGCGCCGGGCCGAATTGTTTTTTTGTGATGATGTTTTTAAGGGTGGCGGTATAAAAATCATCTTTCATCACCGAATCCCTGTTAAGCGAAACACTGTCTTTTCTTAAGCGCCCTACTTTCAGGTCTTTGATCACCTGGGCCAGGCCGTCGGTTAAAAGCAGGTCGGCCTTGGTCCATAAAACCGCATCCATCCTGCTCAGCGAATCGGTATCCAGTTTATTCTTCAGTTCTTTTAAATGGCTGAAATGATAATCTTCGGGGAACAGGCCCTGTAATTCCGCCGCTTCAATGAACCGGTACAGCGAGTCGGCAAGCGGTTGCCATTTTTCTGCAGAACTCCATACCGGCTGGTTATCCCGGCCGTCATAAAATTCATGTAAGATATTCATCATGCTGAAACGGATGCTGTCATCCAGTTTCCCATCCTTATCAGCCGCATTCAGAAATGAACCGATGTTTTCGGCAATACTTTTATCCATGGCATCCGGGTCAGCCACCACGTCTTTCTTTTTTGTATTATTTCCATTGCAGGATAAAAGGAACAAAACAACAATAACAACCGTTAAATACTGGTAATGAAATCTGGCATGCTGCATAACTCGGGTTAAATATTTGTAACTTGAAACAAATTTTCAAGACGGATCTGTATGCGTACTGTTCTCAGCAACAAGATAATACTTCGTTTTCAATCAATACAAATTTTTGGAATTGTTTTTATATTATCCCTGCCGGGGAGTTTTTTGCAGGATATGCAGCTGATCGCGGGCTAATGAATGTTGCTTTTAAAGAATTAAAAAACTTAAACAAAATAAATGCTCACAGAAACATTGATCCGGTTCTTTGAACGGGATCTTCAAAAACTGGCAACCGAGATCGGTTTGTATAAAGACGAAGACAGGATCTGGCTGGTAAGCCCAGGCATCAGCAACAGCGCCGGAAATCTATGCCTGCACCTGGTTGGTAACCTGAATCATTTTATTGGCGCCACCCTCGGGCATACCGGCTATGTTCGCTACCGCGATGATGAATTCAGTTTAAAGAATATTCCGCGGCAAGACCTGTTGATCAATATTGAAAATACCAGGCTGATCGTAAAGGAAGTACTTTCCAACCTGCCGGAAGCAGACCTGCAAAAGGATTTTCCATTGGAAATATTTGGAAAGAAAGACAGCACCGAATTCATACTCATACACCTGGCAACACATTTAACGTATCACCTCGGGCAGATAAATTATCACCGGAGATTATTGGATCACTAGATTAGCCGGCCGGTCTTTTGTTCAAGCAACAAAAGGTCGGCCAGTACAAAGGCAGTTACCGCCTCTAATACAACAGGCACCCGTAAAGCGATACAAAGATCGTGACGGCCTTTTACAGAGAAAGCTTCTATATTTCCGGTTTCCGTATTCAATGTTTGTTGCTCTTTAGGCGTGGAGGATGTGGGTTTAACGGCAATGCGGAATACGAGTTCATTTCCGTTGGTCAATCCACCAACTATTCCACCGGCATGATTGGTGAATGTTTTTCCCGTTTTATCTTCAATAGCATCGTTGTGCTGGCTGCCGAACATTTTTGCAGCGGCAAAACCGGTTCCAAATTCAACTCCCCGTACGGCAGGTATGGCAAACACTGCATGACTTATCAATGATTCAGCCGAATCAAAGAATGGTTCGCCCAAGCCAACCGGCAGGCCCGTTACTTTACATTCAACAATGCCACCAACAGAATCTTTGGCGTCAAACGCTTTTTGTAAACCTTTGTCAAGGTCTGTCTCGCCGCCTATCTCAGAAATAGCGGCATCAATATTTATTCCCTGCAGCACTTTTTTTGCGATCACCCCTGCAGCCACCAAACAAACGGTAAGCCTCCCGCTGAAATGACCACTTCCCCTGTAATCTTCATAGCCGCCAAACTTCTTTGATGCCACAAAATCGGCGTGGCCGGGCCTGGGTACGGCACGTTGCTTTTCATAATCGGTACTGCGTGTATTCTTGTTCTCAAATAAAATGGTAAGCGGCGCACCGGTTGTTTTACCGTTGAACAAACCTGTTTTTATTAAAGGGATATCATCTTCTTTGCGTGGCGTGGTTCCCAATGCACCGGGTTTTCTTCTTTCTATATCGGCAGTAAAATCAGCAGCAGATAAAGTCAACCCGGCCGGGCAACCATCAATGGTCAGTCCTACGCATTCGCCATGCGATTCGCCAAAAATATGTACCCGGAAGAGACGGCCGAAAGTATTCAACGTTAATTTGTTTATTGGTTAAATCGTTAATCTGTTGATCCGTTAATTAGTTTAGGGGTAAAGATACTGCAGCACCGAGCAATTTCAAATCATTGTAAAAGTTGGGGTATGATTTGTTTACTGCTCCTGCTTCTTCTATCACGGTTTCTCCATTTGCCTTTAATGCTGCCACCGCACAGGCCATGGCAATGCGATGATCGTGATGAGAATGAACCCGGGCTCCCTTCAATGAGCTTCCCCCCGCTATCATCATTTTATCGCCTTCCAGTTTTATCTCCACGCCCATCTTGCCAAACTCCTGCTGTAATGTTACAGCCCGGTTGCTTTCTTTATACTGCAAACGGCTTACCCCTTCAATAACCGATATGCCTTTGCAATAGGCGGCCAGTGCAACAAGCGGCGGAAACAGGTCTGGACAATCGGTTGCATTGAAATGAAATGCCTTACCCCAACCACCTGGAAAAGTATCTACTGTCAACGTATTTTCTTTCACCGAAATTTTTGCGCCACAATCCTTCAATGCATCTAATATTGCTTTATCTGCCTGGGCAGAATGAATGTCGAGGCCTTCTACAGTAATTGTTCCGGCTACTGCTCCTGCCACTAATAAAAAAGCCGCTCCACTCCAGTCGCCTTCCACGGTGTACGTCCTGAGCGAAGTCGAAGTATCGATGGTATTTTGCAAGTCCTGAGCGAAGTCGAAGGACGGCTTGATCACAAACCTTTCATAATTTTCATTTCTCACTATATACCCAAACTCTTTCATCATCTGCAACGTGAGATCGATATAAGGTTTGCTCTTTAAATTATTCACAGTAATGGTAACCGGTTTTGTTGCTGCTTTTCCATACGCCATTAAAAGGCCGGTTAAAAATTGCGAGCTCAAAGAACCGTCAATGATTATGTCTGCAGGTTGCAAGGGTCCTTTTATTCTTATCGGCAAATATCCATTGTTTGACTGAATGAATATGCCCAGTTTTGGAAAGATCTCATCAAAAAAATGCATGGGTCGTTTTAATAAGCTTCCTGTTCCGTTGATAATGATCTCTGCTGAAGATAAAGCAGCAATGGGTGTAAACATCCGGATGCCTAAACCACTCTCGCCACAATTGATCTCTTCAGCTACCACGGCGCCTTTTTCCTTTTTAATTTTTAATTCTTCATTTTTAACTTCTATGCCTGCTCCTAATTTCTGAATAATATCAATAGCCGCCAGGTCGTCATTACTTTTCCCCGGATTCCTGATTATTGTCTCTCCTTCATGCAGCAAAGCCAGTGCACATGCCCGCTGCATATTGCTTTTGGAAGCAGGCGCCTGTACCGTTCCGCTGATGGAAGAGGGATGAACCGTAACTGTCACTATAGAATTGCTTTAAAATGTTTTTCCAGGTCCGACAGCGGTATAAAAACTATTTCCGCTTTACCGATATGTTTTAATAAAATGAAGTGGATCCCTTCATCTTTTCGTTTCTTATCCATTTTCAACACATCAAATACCCGTGCATGATCCGTTTCCACATCCACCGGCAAATGATATTTAGCCAGCAACTTTACCACCCGGGCCGCTTCATCAAAATGAAAACCATTCATTTCTTCTGAAAGATTGCAGGCAGCCACCATACCGATACTCACGGCATGGCCATGCGGCATCCGGTGCAGGTTTTCGATGGCATGACCAATGGTATGACCGAAGTTCAGCAGTTTTCTGTCGCCCTTTTCAAATTCATCGGCAGTAACAACCGTTGATTTTATGGCTACATTTTTTTCAATTAATTCAGCGATCAGTGTTTTATCTGCCTGGTAATCGTGTAAAGAATATCTTTCAAGAATGGAGAACAACAGTGCATCTTTAATGCAGGCATGCTTAATGATCTCAGCAAAGCCATTCACCCATTCCTTTACCGGCAACGACTGCAAAAACGAATAATCATAAAAGATAAGTTCCGGCTGCCGGATGGTCCCTATCATGTTCTTATAAACTCCCACGTCGATGCCGTTCTTTCCTCCGATTGCCGCATCCACCATGGCCAGTATGGATGTGGGTACAAGCCCGAAGGATATGCCCCGCATGTACACCGAAGCAACATAGCCGGTAATATCTGTTACCACACCCCCGCCCACACCGATCAACATGCTGTCTTTATTGGCGCCCAGCTTAATCAACTCCTGTATGATATGATCAGTCGTGGCCTGGTTCTTATATTCTTCCCCGGCAGGAAAATGAATAACGGGATAAGCATTCAGTTTTCCTGCATGCTGACTTAAAATATTACCGTCGGTGATAATGACAATATTCTTATCCCCCGTTACCTGTGCCAATGAAGAGATATCCGCATCGAAGTAACAGGAAACTGTTTGGGTCGAAAATGTATATTCAGCTTTATGCATATCGGTTAATGGCAGACTCAGGAGTTCATTATTTTATTCTGGTGCTGGATACTTTCCATGTGAACGGCGTCAAAATATTTAACGATGAATTCTTTGGTGAGGCCCAGGGCCTCTCCTTTCTTAAAGGCCCTTTCTAAAATATCATTCCAGCGGTTGGTTTGTAAAATGGTGATGTTATTTTCCTTCTTATACTGCCCGATCTTATCCGACAGTTTCATGCGCTGCCCTAATAAAGTAAGCAGTTCATCATCCACCTGGTTTATCTGTTCCCTTAATGTTGTTAATGCAGTAATGAACTCCTGCTCGGTGCTGTTTTCGCTGCGCCAAACAAGGCCGGAAAGCATTTCCATCAACCGTTCCGGTGTTACCTGTTGTTTGGCATCGCTCCAGGCATTGTCGGGATCAATATGAGATTCGATCATCAGCCCGTCAAAATCCAGGTCGATGCTTTTTTGCGCCACCGACTGCAACATGTTGCGGTTGCCGCAGATATGTGATGGATCGCAGACCAGTATCATACCCGGGAATCTTCTTTTCATCTCTATCGGCAAATGCCACATGGGTGCATTGCGGAATTCGGTATTGCCGTAAGAAGAGAAGCCACGGTGGATCATGCCCACCTGCTTCACGCCCACTTTATGCAGGCGTTCAATGCCGCCGCTCCACAATTCAAGATCAGGGTTAATGGGATTTTTTATCAGCACGGGAATATCAACACCCCGCAATGCTTCCGCCACTTCCTGCACACTGAAAGGATTTACGGTTGTACGGGCGCCGATCCACAGCATATCCACGTCAAACTGCAATGCATCTTCCACATGCTTGGCAGTAGCAACCTCCACGGTAGTAGATAACCCGGTTATCTTTTTTGCCTGCAAAAGCCAGGGCAGGGCAACAACTCCCTTGCCTTCGAACATGCCGGGCTTGGTACGTGGTTTCCAGATGCCGGCACGCAGCATATCCACTTTGCCGGTTGCAGCAAGCCTGGTAGCTGTTTCAATCACCTGTTCTTCTGTTTCGGCGCTGCACGGACCACTGATGATAAGTGGACGCTTGCTCCATTTTTCCTGCATGATTTCTTTCATTGTTTGCACTTCTCTTTGCATTGTAAAATTAGTTTTATGTTACCAGCTTTAAAACTTTATTCAACTTCAGTTGCGTCGCACTCTTGTACTGTTGAGCAAAATTCAGCAATGATTCGTATTACTGATTTTGTTTCCTGGTCAGACGGAGCCGTCAGACCAGGTTTTAAAATCCATCTCAAATTTGATCTCTCCTTTTCCATGCACCCCCGCTTCTTTCCATCCCTGCATCCGGTAGAACTTTTCTGCCCGGCTGTTTGGCTCAGTACCCAGCCACACCGTTTCTTTGGTATGAAGAAAATACCAATCCATCATTATCCGGTGAAGTTTTTTACCAATACCTTTTGCTTCATGACCGGGGTGAATAAAAAGCGCCCAGATATTATTATCGATCAGGTCGGCAATGGCAAACCCTACTATCTTATCGTCTATTTCGCAAACCCAGCCCTTACCACGGTTGGTAATGTATTCCTCCACATCCTGGTCGGGTACCAGCAATGGATCAGACAGTTGGTTCTCTTTAACTGAATTCCGTACAAACTGTATTTGTGGTATGTCGCCTATGAAAGCTTCCCGAAAAATCATTTCAAAATTCTTTTAATTTTATTCGCATCTTCGATCAGTTCTTTCAAATATTCAAAGTTCTCTTTCTCCAGGCAACTCTTTATTTTCCGCAACTGGCTGATGTGTTCATTCAGCACATCCAGTACATTTTCCCGGTTCTGCTTAAAGATAGGCACCCACATGGCCGG
>DAOQRQ010000100.1:0-8939 GCA_035355815.1 Ferruginibacter sp.
TATTGAACCATTAAAAGGACCACTGGCTGATTTTATTTCTGCGCTGGAAAAGAACGGCATTGAGGTTTTAACAGATACTTCCATAGTTGCAGAACCTTCCTTCGCAGATTTTGAAAAACTGATGCAGGCAGTAACTCCCTTCAATCCGGATGTAGTGATTGGCATTGGCGGCGGCAGTGTATTGGATATTGCCAAACTGGTAGCTGCACAATTGGATAACGAACAACAGCTGAATGACTATGTTGGCATCGGTTTATTAAAAGGCAGAAAGAAAAAACTGATCTGCGTGCCTGCAACAAGCGGTACCGGCAGCGAAGTATCACCCAATGCCATTTTAATGGATGAAGCGAACCAGAAGAAGGGGATCATCAGCCCCTTTTTAGTACCGGATATTGTTTATGTTGATCCGCTGCTGACGGTTTCTGTTCCTCCTGCTATAACTGCGGCAACAGGGCTTGATGCCTTAACACATTGCCTGGAAGCGTACACCAATAAATTTGCACAGCCACTCATTGATATATATGCTTACGAAGGGATGCGGTTGATTGCTTTACATATTGAAACCGCGGTAAAAAACGGCAGTAATATTGAAGCAAGAGAAAAAGTGGCGATGGGAAGTCTGCTTGGCGGTTTTTGCCTCGGACCTGTTAACACGGCAGGGGTTCATGCTTTGTCTTATCCCCTGGGAAGCATGTTTCACCTGGCGCATGGCTTATCCAATGCGCTGTTGTTACCTTATGTGATGGAATTCAATATTCCTGCTGCAGCAAAACGGTACGCAGAAGTGGCCATAGCCTTGGGTTGTGAACGTCAACCCAACGATACGGCCACTGCTTTAGCAGGCGTTAAAAAAACAAGAGAGCTGATCAAAGCCTGCGGTATTCCTGCAACATTAAGAGAAGTGAATGTGCCGGGATCAGCTATTCCGCAAATGGCCATGGATGCCATGAAAATCCAAAGGCTTTTAAAAAATAATCCAAGAGAAATAACAGAGCAGGATGCGATTGATATTTATAAAGCAGCTTATTAAATGAGTGCAGAAAAAACATATACAGGAGTCATTGTTCCGGCCATAACACCGCTCACAGGAAGACTGCAGCTGGATGAAGCAGCCGTAGAAAAGATATTCGATTCATTCTATGAGTACGATATTTCCCCTTTCATACTTGGTACAACGGGTGAATCAGCCTCATTGCCTTTGCAGCTAAAGAAGGAGTACGTACTGGCTGCAGAAAAAAATAAAAAGGCGGGGTCGTTGCTGTATGCCGGTATCGGCTCTAATGTTTTGACAGAAAGCATTGAGTTTGCTGCGTATTGCTGCCTGCATGGGGTGGATGTATTGGTGGCAACATTGCCCTCTTACTATGAGTTAACAGAAAAGCAGATGCTGCAATATTTCACCACACTGGCAGACAATACCTCCTTGCCATTGTTCATTTATAATATTCCTGCCACTACGCACATGAGTATTCCCCTGGCCGTAATTGATGAATTAAGTAAACATGAAAATATTGTTGGCATCAAAGACAGCGAGCGAAGCGAGGAAAGAATGCATGAATCATTAAAGCTGTGGAAAAAAAGGTCAGACTTTCATTACATATTAGGCTGGGCAGCTAAAAGCGCCGATGCTTTGTTATTGGGAGCAGCTGGTTTGGTACCAAGTACAGGAAATCTTTACCCGGAAATTTACGCAGGTATGCTGCAGGCATTTAAACAAGGAGATAAAGAAAAGCTATTTGCCCTGCAAAAATTGAGTGATGACTATGGCGCATTGTACCAAAGCAACCGTACATTGGGCGAAAGCCTGCTGGAATTAAAAACATTAATGAACAGGAAAGGATTATGTGAGGCTGTAGTAATGCCTCCTCTGTAATTAAATGAAGTATTATGAAAGAACAAACAGGTAAGGTAGGTAATGCCTCTTTAGGGACTGAGGATAAACCAATCATAGCAATCACCATGGGCGACCCGGCCGGTATCGGTCCGGAGATAGCCGTAAAGGCTTTGCTTCAAAAAGAGATTCATAAAACATGCAAGCCGTTAATAGTTGGTGATGCAAAAGTCTTTGAACAGATCATTTCCAAACTGCAATTGCATGCATCAGTGAATACAATAAACAGTGTTGCAGATGCAAAGTTTGAATTTGGATTAATAGATGTTTTTGATCTCAACATTACCGATATAGCTAAACTGCAGTTTGGTGAGATTGACGCTATGTGTGGTGAAGCCTCTTTCCAGGCTGTAAAAAAAGTGATTGAACTGGCATTGGCAAAAGAAGTGGATGCCACCGTAACCGGCCCGATAAATAAAAAATCAATCAACGAAGCCGGCCATCACTTTGCAGGGCATACAGAAATTTACGCTCACTTTACCAACACAAAGAAATATGCGATGCTGCTGGTGGAAGATAAAATGAAAGTGATACATGTATCTACGCATGTTTCTCTGAGGCAGGCCTGTGAACTGGTAAAGAAAGAGCGGATTGTAGAGGTTACAGAATTATTACGCAATGGTATGATAAGTTTAGGGGAGACAAATTTAAAGATCGGCATTGCAGGATTGAATCCACATGCAGGAGACAGCGGTTTATTCGGTACCGAAGATGAAATGGAAATTTTACCGGCAGTGGAGGAAGCCAGACGGTTGGGCTATGATGTGGAAGGACCGGTGCCGCCGGATACCATGTTTGCGAAAGCTGCTACAGGTTATTACGGCGGCGTGGTAGCTATGTACCACGACCAGGGACATATTCCTTTCAAGCTTGCCGGCTTTAAATGGAATACGGAGAAAAACCAAATGGATAGTGTAAAGGGTGTGAACATTACCATGGGCCTGCCCATCATCCGCACATCGGTTGACCACGGCACCGCATTTGAAATTGCCGGCAAAGGAATTGCCAGCGCCGATGCTATGGTACTGGCCATTGAAAGTGCCGTGCAGTTAAGCAGGTACAGAAAGGAAAATAATTTATAATGATTGCAGTTATTGCAGATGATCTTACAGGAGCAGCCGAATTGGCTGGGATAAGTCTGCGTTATGGATTATCGGTTTCGGTTCATTTGGACAATGCAATTGATTCCGATGCAGATGTGGTGATCATTTCTACCGACAGCCGTTCCATGCAAAAAGCAGCAGCTGTTTATTGTACGGCCGAAGCAGTGGAAACGATCATGGATTACCAACCTTCATTATTATATAAAAAAATCGATTCGGTTTTGCGTGGTTATGTAATTAATGAAATAAAAGTGCAGATGGAGTTGAGTGAAAAAGGAAAGGCTTTCATTCTTCCTGCCAATCCTTCTTTGCAAAGAACAATCAGTAAGGGGGAGTATTTTATCAATGGAAAAAAAATAACAGAGACCGATTTTGTACATGATCCGGAATTTCCGATAAGTAACGCAAGTGTTAAATCAATGCTGCAGGATGCAACAGTGCAGGCTTTAAAGCATGATGATTGGCTGCCTGTAGAGGGAATAGTAATTGGAGAGGCCAGAAGTACAACAGATGTAGAAGCATGGGCAGAGTTAATGGATGATTCATGGATGTTGGTTGGAGCAGGCGACTTTTACACGGCATTATTGCAAAGAGACTATGCGATACAACAGCAACAAAAATCTGAATTGCAATCACCGCACCTGTATGTATGCGGTACGGCATTTAAAGAACGAAAAGAATTTATTAAACAAGCAAATTGCTGTTCTTGCTTGCCGGATAATATAACGGAAGAATGGCTGGAACAAACCGGCGATATGATTAAGCAGCAAAGCAAAGTAATAATCGCTATTGATGAATCAAACCAATCAGCTTTGGAATTAAGAACATCCATGGCAAAAGCAGTAAAGGAAATTGTAGCAAGAGAAAATATAAAAGAAATATTCATTGAAGGAGGCTCAACCGCCACTGCTGTGCTGGCTGAACTGAATATTAAAAAACTTACACCGGTAAATGAATTAAGCAGGGGAGTAGTAAGGATGAAAGCAGGTGAATTGTTTATTACGGTAAAGCCAGGAAGCTACCAATTACCGGATGAGATATTGAAATTGTATTCATAAAAAATATCTCACAGATTGCACGGATCTGCACAGGTGAAAAAATCTGTGTAAATCTGCGAAATCAGTGAGACAAATAACGATTGCCAATGAATCACTTACACGCAATAGATTACATCATCATCCTGCTTGTTTTAGGCGTTACGCTTTACCTCGGTTTCCGTTTTGCAAATAAACAAACCACCACCGAAAACTATTTTCTCTCCAAAGGCAACTTCCCTTCCTGGGCATTGGGGTTATCATTATTATCCACACTCATAAGCAGTAACACTTTTTTGGGGTATCCCGAACAGGGTTTTCAATCCAATTGGATATACCTTTTGCAAGGGTACATGGTACCCATAGTGCTGTTGGGTACTATATGGTTTATTGTGCCGCTTTTCCGAAAAGTGATCGGCTTAAGCACCTACGAATATTTTGAAAAACGCTTTGGAAAATTTGCCCGCTATTATTCATCCTCTTCATTTATCATCAGGCAGTTTGCGGGTATGGGCTCTGTGTTAACATTGGTTGCCCTGGCCATTTATAAATTAACAAGTATTGACCCTGTCATTATTCTGTTATGCGTGGGATCTGTGTTGATCATCTTAAATTTAAAAGGCGGTATGCAGGCTGTAATATGGCTTGATGTGTTCCAGGGATTTATGTTATTTGCAAGTGGCTTTATTTGCTTAGGCATTTTATTATTTTCAATTAAAGGCGGCGTGCCTGAGGCTTTAAAGGTAGCTGGCGAAAATAGCTTAACAGGTTTCGGACCGTACGATTTCAAGTTCGACAGGCTTACTTTTTGGGTTTTGATCATCAATGGCGCATTTTATGCCATTCAAAAATATGCTACTGATCAAACAGTGGTACAACGCTACCTTACCGCCAAATCAGATAGGTCGGCCATCAAAGCATCGTTAATGGGTATCTTTTTAACCGTTCCCATCTGGACGATCTTTATGTTTATTGGCACCGCCCTGTTTGTTTACTACAGGCAAAATGCAATGCCAGCAGACGTTACAGCCAAAACTGTTTTTCCCTACTTTATGATGACCAATTTGCCAACAGGTGTAATTGGTTTCATTGTGGCGGCTTTGATAAGTGCGGCCATTTGCAGTTTAAGTGCCGATATCAATTCAAATGCAGCCGTTGGCATGGAAGACTATTATAAAAAAATCCGGCCTGGAAAAACAGATAAGCAAAATCTGTACGCCAGTAAAATGATGGTGCTTTTGTCCTGCTTTTTTGCAATAGGCATGGGCTATTTTTATTTAAAATTCAGCAGCGGGGGAATAATCGACCTGATCTTTACCGTGTATGCCATTTTTTCCGGCGGTATAGTAGGTATATTTTTGTTGGGAGTTTTTAGCGCCAGGGCAAACAGGCAAGGCATCAATATCGCCATCATTGCCTGTATCTTATTTACCGCCTGGGCTTTTTTAACCAGCACACCCATTGGCATAAAAGATCCCAAACTACTGCTGGATTTAGGTAATTTTAATTTTACCCATCATAAGTTAATGCTTGGCGTGTACAGCCATTTGGTGGTGATTGTTGTAGGCTACGTCGCCAGCTTATTTTTTCCAAAACCGGTGCTGCCCGATAATTTATTGTACAGCAACTGGAAGGCAAACCGGAATAATTAGAATGATTATGCAAAACGGAAAATATTCAGCGAATTATTCACGCAAAGGCGCAAAGATTGTAAGAACGCAAAGTTCTGGTGGAACATTTCACGGCGCTTTTGCCCCTTTTCGTCTTTGCGTGAAAACCTTTGTGCTCCTTTGTGCCTTCGTGTCTTTGTGGTTCAATGTATTCTCACAACCAAACACCGATAACCAATACGCCAAACCCCTCAAAGAAGTATTAAACGACATTCAAAAAAAATACGGTGTAACCATAAAGTTTGACGAGAAAATGGTCGCTGGTAAAGTGGTTACTTATGCTGAATGGAAATACAGGCCCGATGTAGAAGTAACATTGGATAATGTATTGGAACCGCTGAGTTTAAAAGTAAAAAAGGACGGCGACAAAAAATACAAGCTCAGCGATTACGAATATTACCGCTGGCAGCCTGCAGAAGGTTGGGCAGAACTTGACAGGATCGCAGCGCAATACAAAACAGTGGAAGAATGGGAAATGAGAAAGACTGAACTCAGATCATGTATAAAGGAAGCGTTGCAATTGACACATCTTCCTGCATTACCCGGCAATAAGCCCATCATCACAGCCAAAAGAAATTACGATGGTTATACCGTTGAAAATATCGCCATAGAAATCTTGCCCGGCGTATGGATCAATGGATCTTTATACAAACCTGCAAAGTACAAAGGGAAGATCCCGGTTATCTTAAATCCCGATGGGCATTGGGAAAAGCAGCGCTACCGGGCCGATTGCCAGTACCGCTGTGCAGCCTTTGCAAAAATGGGCGCCATGGCTTTCAGTTACGATCTTTTTGCCTGGGGCGAATCAATGCTGCAGTTTAAATACGAAGATCATCGCCGCAGTTTATCCATGACGATTCAGGCATTGGGCAGTATTCGTATCCTTGATTATTTATTAGCACAAAAAGATGCAGATACAAACCGTGTTGCCATGACGGGCGGAAGTGGTGCCGGAAGCCACACCGTTTTAATGACGGCATTGGATGATCGTATAAAAGTGTCGGCGCCTGTTGCTGCCATCAGCTCTTATTTCTATGGCGGCTGCCCCTGCGAAAGCGGCATGGATATTCATGCTTGCGGAGGAAGAACAGATAATGTAGAGATCGCTGCCATGGCCACTCCCAGGCCACAGCTATTAATAAGTGACGGAGGCGACTGGACGGATAAAATGCCCGAGCATGATTTTCCTTACCTGCAGAAAATGTACAGTTGGTATGGGAAGAAGGACGATGTGCAGAATGTGCATTTACCAAACGATAAACATGATTTCGGGATCACAAAACGGGTTCCTTTGTACGAATTCATGGCGAAATATTTACGGTTAAATATGAAAGCCATACAAAATGATTCGGGCAGCATTGATGAATCAAAGATCACGATTGAACCCGAACAGGCCATGTACGTTTTTGGCAATAAGGGAGAGCTGCTTCCTGCACATGCGGTAAAAGGATTTGAGAATTTGGAGAAATTATTTGCTGATGAGATCCAAAAGGCAAGAACCAGTCAACGCTATAAAATCGGCCTCATCGATCTGATGTTGCTGAAGCGTCAGAAATTAGGCGCTATTACATTAACGGCCCAATTAAAAGCCGATGGCGTGGAATTGGATATGGGTGGGTTAGGAACGAGGCCCACATTCGATAACCAATTGCTTACAGATTCGGTACGCAACCAGTTTTTGCAAACCGCTAAAGAGAATAAGGTGGAAATATTCTGCCTGGCGATGACCGGTTATTATGCCCAGTCATTCTGTGGCAGGGAAGAATACAGGCGCAGTATTGAAGATTGCATCAAAACCATGAAGTTCATGAATGTGAAAACGGCTTTTCTTCCCCTGGGTGTTCAATGCGACCTGAAAAAGAAACCCGAAGTAAGGGATTCAGTTGTGGTAAGGTTAAAAGTAGCCGGTAAAATGGCTGAGCAGTCCGGTGTGGTCATTGGTATTGAAACGGCTTTATCGGCCAAAGAGGAAGTGCAGTTGCTGAAGGAAATTAATTCACCGGCGATAAAGATCTATTTCAACTTCTCCAACCCGTTAAAAGAAGGAAGGGACCTGGTAAGTGAATTGAAGATCCTGGGAAAAGACCGCATTTGCATGATACATGCCAGCAACAAAGACAGCGTGTGGTTACAGAACGATCCGCAGATCGATATGTATAAAGTAAAAAAATGCCTCGATGAAATGGGTTACAGCGGCTGGCTGGTGATAGAACGGAGCCGGGATGCTAAGAAGGCTTCCGATACGAAGTATAATTATGGAGCCAATACGGCATACCTGAAGAAAATCTTTCAGTAAAATAGCCGGTATTTACCCCGGCTATGAATAGTAATATTTTCCATCTTTTTAGTAAATACCTACCTTGTCCGCCCCTGCTTATATAGGTAAATTGTACATTGTTAAAGCTGTTTAGCTATTTTTTTAGCGCTCTAATCATTAACGATGAAACGATTGCCCCAATGCCTCCTGGCGTTGTTACTGCTTATTAATTTTCCTGCAATGGCTGTGGATATTTTTGTGGCCGTTACTGGCTCGGACCTGAACGACGGGTCGAGGGAAAAGCCACTGGCAACCATCAGCGCTGCCTTGCGTAAAGCCAGGGAGATGCGGCGTTTGAATGAGGGTACGATCGTAAACGGGATCCACATCATTGTACAAGGCGGCATATACAACCTGTATGAACCACTGCTGATAAGGCCCGAAGATGCCGGTACAATATCAAGTCCAACTTACATAGAAGCAGCGCCTGGTGAAACGCCTGTTTTAAGCGGTGGATTTCAAATCAGGAACTGGAAAAGAGCTACTGTAAAAATACCAGGACTTCCCGCTGCCGCACAAAGCAAGATTTGGATGGCCGATGTACCCCTTACCGCAGGAAGGCCGTCTGAATTCCGGCAGCTATGGATAAATGATAAAAAAGCAATACGGGCGAAAAGTATGAATGGCGATCTGATGGACCGTATTCTAAGCTGGAACAAAAAAGAACAGACCTGCTGGGTACCAACGCCAAAAACTTTGCCTGTTCAAAATATGAATGGCGTTGAAATGTTCATTCATCAATGGTGGGCCATTGCCATACTTCGCATTAAGAAAATGGAAGTGCAGGGCGACAGCACTAAATTATTTTTTCATCAACCCGAAAGCAGGATACAGAGCGAGCATCCCTGGCCGGCTCCCTGGATCAGTAAAGAAACCGGTAACTCCGCTTTTTATTTAACCAACGCTATTCAGTTTTTAGATGAA
>DAOQRQ010000101.1:0-8906 GCA_035355815.1 Ferruginibacter sp.
GTACGGGCGACTGCGAAATGGTATTTACCCTCACGTGTTTTTTAACCCCGTAATGATAGCCAAAACTACGGGTTACACTTTCCAGCAATGCTTTTGCATCAGCCATTTCATTATAATCCGGAAATACACGTTGTGCGGCGATATAGGAAAGAGCCACCACGCTGCCCCATTCATTGATGGCATCCATCTTCATGGCCGTGGCCAGCATCCGGTGCAGGCTCATGGCCGATATATCCAGTGATTTGGAATTGAACCCGTAATCGATCTCGGTATAATGTTTTCCCTTGCGTACGTTGATGCTCATACCAATGGAGTGCAGGATAAAATCGATACCGCCGCCAAAGTGCTCCATTGATTTAGTGAAAAGATTAGCCACGTCCTCATTGCTGCTGACATCACAAGGTATTACGGGAGCCTTAACCGCTTCTGCCAGTTTATTGATCTCGCCCATACGCATGGCAACGGGTGCATTGGTTAATACGATCTCAGCTCCCTCTTCGTAACATTTCAATGCTGTTCTCCAGGCAATGGACCGTTCGTCTAAAGCGCCTGATATGATCCCTCTTTTCCCTTTTAGCAGATTGTATGACATAGTAGCTGTTTAATGATTGAGTGGTAAAAATAACAATCTTATCTTTTAAAGAAAAAATCTTTATACTGATTCAATACCAGGCTGAAAAGAAATACCCAGATCAGAACAATTGCAAAATGAGCCAGTATATAAATAAGAAAGCTGGCAACAGAACGCCGGGGATCAATGGTTCTTTTTAAGAACAGGTGCGTAAGGTATGCCCCGATGGTTGCGATGAGGATAAGCAATAAAATTCTGGTATTGTACAATGCTGCCGGTTTTACTATGATCAATTGCCCACCATTTCCCGGGCATTCTGCAATGCAGCAGCTGTGGGTTTTTCGCCACTAAGCATCTGGGCGATGGCCGTAATGCGTTCGTCGTTGCTGAGCAGCCGTATAGAGGTAACGATCTTATCGTTATTGATGGCCTTGTACACAAAGTAATGAGCCGTTGCCCTGGCGGCTATCTGCGGCTGGTGTGTAATAGAAATCAATTGATGAGAAGCCGACAGTTCTTTCATGATATTGCCCACCTGCCGGGCCGCTTCGCCGCTGATACCGGTGTCGATCTCATCAAATATCAGGGTAGGTAACTGCAGTTTGCGGGCCACCAGTGATTTTATACAAAGCATCAGCCGGCTTAATTCTCCCCCGCTGGCCACTTTATGTATCGGTTCAAAGCGGTTGCTTTTATTGGCATCGAATAAGAAGCCGATCTTATCTGCCCCGTTTCCGGCAAGCTCTTCCAACGGCTCTGCTTCTGCCTTAAATCGTGCATTGGGCATGCCCACCCTGGCTAGCAGTTCGTTCACATGTTCCATGAACGGTTTGATCGCTTTTTTCCGGTTAGCCGAGATGGTTTTAACCAACTGCCCCGCCTGTTTCCATAATTCGCCGGTCTCTTTTTCTTTTTGCCCGATGGCTTCGCCGATATTAAGGATATCATCGAGTTTCTGCTGCAGCTCATTTTGTATGTGAAGCAATTCATGGGTGCTGTTCACCCCGTGTTTCTTCTGCAGTTTATAACCAAGCGATATGCGGTCGTTCACAAACTGTATGCGTTCGGCGCTGTACTGAACGCTGTTGTTGATATCTTCAAGTTCATCGGCTATATCCTGCAATTCTAACTGGGCGCTTTGCAATCGTTTTGCCAGGTCGCCGATACTGTGATGGTATTCATCCAGCGAATGCAGTTTGTTTTGCAGTGATCTTATTTGCTGAACAACCGGTTGTTCGCTTTCCTTTAATTCGTAGCAGATACCGCTCAGTTGCAGTTTCACATTCTCTGCATTGTTAAGCAGTTTTAATTCGGCGTCCAGTTCTTCCAGCTCATTTTCTTTAAAACCGGCCTCATCCAGTTCGTCAAATAAGAACCGGTTATAATCCAGCGCTGCATTGGCTGCCGTTTGCTGCGCCTGTAATGCTTCGAGTTCTTTCTTTGACCGCTGGTACGAATGGAATATATTCCGGTATTCTTTCAGCAGCTCCGTATTACCTGCCAGTGCATCCAGCACTTCCTGCTGAAATGCGGCTGAGTTCAGTTCCAGGGTATCAAACTGCTGGTGCAGGTCAACCAGTTCCAGGCTGAGCAACCGCAACTGGTTAAGGTTAACAGGCGTATCGTTCACAAAAGCCCTTGATTTGCCATTGGAAGCTATTTCCCGCCGTATCACCAGTTCTTCCCCCGCATCCAGGTCGTTCTCTTTTAGGAACAAGCTGATGGCTTCTTTTGCCCCTGCATCAAACCAGGCTTCTACAAAACATTTTTTATCCTTGTCCTGCAAAACGGTGGTATCGGCTCTTTCGCCCAGTACCAGGTTGAGGGCGCCCATGAGGATACTTTTACCTGCCCCTGTTTCACCTGTGATAATATTGAGCTTGCCGGAGAATTCGATCTCCAGTTCGTTTATGATGGCGTAATTCTGTATATGAAGTTTGCGAAGCATGTTATTAATTGAGCCGGGAAGCAAATTAGTGAATTTAGCCGCTTCTTTTTATGGCGCCCTGGGATTGGGTATAAAAAGAACAGCCCGTATGATACCTTACCTTCCTGGTCAGACGGGGGCGTCAGACCATTAATGAGAGCGTCAGACCATTAATAAAAAGAGCCCACAAATCGTGAGCTCTTCCAGTATCTTGTATCCAGTATCCTGTATCCTATTTCACTTCAACCGAATCATTCAGGTCCGAGTCAACCAGTATCCGTCCGCAGTTCTCACAAACCATGATTTTCTTACGCAGTTTTATTTCACTTTGTTTTTGAGGAGGGATAGCGTGGAAACATCCGCCGCAGCTGTCTCTTTCCACTGCTACCACGGCCAGCCCGTTGCGGTAGTTCTTGCGGATGCGGTCGTAGCTCATCAGCAGGCGCTCATCGGCATGCTTGCGTGCATTTTCCGCTTCTTTGTTATAATGTTTTTCTTCTTTCTCTGTTTCGGCAATGATCTTTTCCAGTTCGCCTTTTTTGGCAGAAAGGTTTGCTTCTTTATTGCTTACCGCTTTTTTTGCCAGTTCCAGTTGTTTTGCTTTTTCGGCAATTTCTTCGGTGGCGTCTTTGATGTGTTTTTCGCAAAGCTTCACTTCCAGCGTTTGCATTTCTATCTCTTTGTTGATGGCTTCAAACTCACGGTTGTTCTTTACGTTCTCGCTCTGCTTCTCGTATTTTTTTATCAGGGCTTCTGCTTCCTTGATACCGTTCTTCTTTTGCTCAATGAATTCCTGGATCCCGTTGATCTCTTCTTCTACCCTTGTTTGCCTGGCATGCAACCCTTCGATCTCGTCTTCCAGGTCTTTCACTTCCATCGGAAGTTCGCCCTTCAGGATCTGGATCTCATCCAGCTTGCAATCAACTTTTTGTAAAAGAACCAATGCACTTAATTTTTCCTCGATAGAAAATTCTTTAACGGCGGCCATTTTTATTTGAAGTTTACTTTTAAAAATTACAGGAAGTAACGTACCGGGTTGGTTTTTACCCCTGTTTTAAGGACGGCAAAGGTAGGGAATTTTTGGGTCAAAATGTCAAACAAAAGGTCGGTAGTGAACTGTTCGCTCTCGTAGTGGCCGATATCGGCTATCACCAGCCGGTTGTTGGCGTCAAAAAATTCGTGGTATTTAACGTCGCCGGTAATGTAAAAGTCGGCCCCGGCCGAGGTTGCAGCCCCAATAAGAAAGGCCCCAGCCCCTCCGCAAAGCGCTACTGTTTTAACCGGTTTGCCCAGCAAGGGCGTATGTTTTATTACCGGCAGGCCGAACTGGGCTTTTAATAGCTGAAGAAGTACTTCCTCCAGCAGGGGGGTAACCAGTTCCCCTATCATGCCGCTGCCGGTAACGGGGCTATTGTTTTCCAGGGCAATAATGTCGTAAGCCACTTCTTCGTAAGGATGGGCCGCCAACAGGGCTATGATGATCTTTTTTTCGAGCCAGGCCGGGAAGATCATTTCCATTTTTACTTCCGCTTCGGTATGCCGCTCTCCCTGCTTACCAACAAAGGGATCGGTTCCGGCACCCGCTTTAAAGGTTCCTTCGCCACCGGCGTTAAAACTGCATTCGCTGTAGTTGCCGATATGGCCGGCGCCGGCAGCAAAAATGGCCGAGCGTACTTTTTCGGCATGATCAACGGGAACGAAGCTGTAGAGCTTTTTCAGCGTATCGTTCTTTGGCAAAAGAACCTTCCTGTTCACCAGCCCGATCTTATCGGCAATGGCAGCGTTCACCCCGTTCAATACATTATCGAGGTTGGTATGAATGGCGTAGATGGCGATGTCATTTTTAATGGCTGTGATCACCGTACGCTCCACATAGTTCTTACCGTTTATCTTTTTCAGTCCGCCAAAGATGATGGGGTGATGCGCCACGATGAGGTTGCATTTTTTTTCGATGGCTTCCAGCACCACTTCTTCCGTTGCATCCAGCGTAACGATGATGCCGCTGCAATCCCAGCCGGGCTGGCCGGTGAGCAGGCCCGCATTGTCGTAGCCTTCCTGTAAAACAGGCGGGGCTGCGGCCTCTAACACCATTATGATATCCTGGATCTTCATGCTATTCATTTAAAAAGAAAGAAGTTTACCCTTTCAGTTTATTCACCAGTTCCACATACTGCTTCATGGCCTCTTCAGAAGACTTCCCTTTTAAGGAAGACCATGCTTCGTATTTTGCTTTATTTACAAAATCGAATGGATTGGAAGGCGCTTCGCCGCTTACATCTCCTTCGGTTGATTGTTTATAGAGCGAATACAACTCCAGTAAGGTTTCGTTAGAAGGTTTTTCGGGTAACTGCTTGCTTTCGGTAACTGCTTTTTCAAATTGTTCTTTCAGATCCATTTGCTTTTTTTTAGCGAAGCTACGGAAAGGGAATTAAGTGCGGCAGAAACAGCGATCGCATAATCCCATAAATTATTCCGAAATTTATGGGATCATGAGCCTGTTAAACCGGAGAAGCCGTTTTTATCTTCTTTCTTTTCTTAAACACGATCTTAAGGCAAGCATCACCGTTTTTTTTGTAGCGCTGCCGCTTTGCCTGGGCATATCGCTGGCATCGGGCGCTCCCATGTATTCCGGGTTACTGGCAGGCATACTGGGTGGCATTGTGGTATCGCTCATCAGCCGGTCGGAATTAAGTGTGAGTGGCCCTGCAGCCGGGCTCACCGCTATTTGTGCTGCAGCCATTACACAATTGGGTGCCATAGAAATATTCTTTCTTTCAGTTGCCGTGGCCGGCTTATTGCAGATCCTTTTGGGCATCTTTCGCCTGGGGGGATTTACACACTTCATTCCTTCGGCGGTTATTAAAGGAATGCTGGCTGCCATCGGCATAATCCTCATCTCAAAACAAATTCCGGCATTCATTGGTTACGACAAGCCCGACTTCTGGTCGAATGAATTCTTCAACATCATCTCTTTTAAAAATGTGTACAGCAATGTAGACAGCCTATACAAACATTCCTCCGCCGGGGTGATCCTGATCGCCCTGCTGTCGATTATACTATTATATGCCTGGAAGAACACGCTGGCAAAAAAGATAAGTTTCCTGCCCACCTCGTTCATCACTGTTTTGTTTGGCGTGTTGCTGGCTTTCCTCTTTCAGCAGTATGTTCCGCAACTGGCGCTTAAACCTTCGCAGTATGTTACGGTGCCGAAAGATATTTTTTCGCAGGTAAAACTTCCTCAATTCAATGCATTGTTCAGTAATATTGAGATATGGCGCAATGCCGTTGTGATCTGTTTTGTGGCAACGCTGGAAACCTTGCTGAGCATTGCCGCTATCGACAAACTGGATCCGCAGAACCGCATCACGCCACAGAACCGGGAACTGGTGGCGCAGGGTTCGGCCAATTTCTTCAGTGGGTTGCTGGGCGGACTTCCCATCACCGCTGTAATTGTAAGAAGTTCGGCCAATGCAGAAGCCGGAGCAAAAACAAGACTGTCGGCCATTACCCACGGGCTGTGGTTATTGCTGGCGGTGCTGTTCGCCATTCCGCTCATCAATCTTATTCCTTACTGTGTACTGGCAGTGATCCTCATTCGCACCGGGTACAATCTTGCCAAACCAAAAATGATCATCTCGGTTTATAAGCAGGGCCGTGAACAGTTCATGCCATTTATCATAACCGTTGTCTCCATCCTCTTTACCGACCTGCTGATAGGCGTATTGATCGGCGTGGGTTATTCCATTTATTTTTTAATAAAACACACTTACCGGGCCGGTTTTAGTATGAAAGAAAAAATGGAGGGACATACAAAGCATGTAACCATACAACTGGCGCTGAACGTAAGTTTCCTGAACAAGAAAAAAATCATGGTGATGCTGGATACCCTGCCCGAATATTGCATGGTGGAGATAGATGGCAGCAACAGTGTGTACATCGACCGGGATGTACTGGAAATATTTCACGACTTTAAAGTAAAAGCGCATAACAAACACATCCAGCTTATTTTAAAGGATATTCCTGAAGTAGAAACGATAGAACTGCATTAGCCCGTTGTGAAAAATCACCAGAAAAGATGGGAGAACCCCCTGCCCGGACAGTGAATGTTGGTTAGCTTGTAAGATGCAAACTGTTATCTTAAAGCACTTGTTTCACCGCAACCAGGATTGCATCGGCCTTTTCTTTCCGCCCGGCAAGCAGTTGAACAGGCTCACAAAGAAGATCAGCGGTATAAAATGGAGTCAGCAAAACAGTTGCTGGTACCTGCCCCTGCATGAAGATGCTTACCGGCAGATACAAAAAGTGTTAACCGGTAATGTCATTATTGATCATACTGCGCTGAAGGATTTTTTAACCCGGCGAAAGCGTTCGCCCACTCCTAAGGTTGAAGAAGAAGAAGGAAGAAGGCCGATTCCAATTCCGCCGGCGGAAAAAAACTCCCTGCACAGATTAAGTCCGCAAAACCAGCAGGCCATGCGGCAGTTTATACAGGGCCTGAAGTTAAAGGCATACAGTGCCTCTACGATAAGAACCTACTGCAATGAATTCATGCAACTGCTGCAGTTGTTAAAAACCAAACATGTGGATGAACTGACGGCCGATGACCTGAAACGTTACCTGGTTTTTATCATGGAAAAGCAGGGCATCAGTGAGAATACGGTACACAGCCGTTTGAATGCACTGAAATTTTATTACGAGCAGGTGCTGGGCAGGGAGAAATTTTTTTGGGAGATACCGCGGCCAAAGAAAAAGATCATTTTACCAAAGCTGCTGAATGAAACGGAGATACGCCGACTGTTCAATGCGCTTACAAACAGGAAGCATAAGGCCATGTTGTTTACGGCATACAGTGCCGGCCTTAGAGTGAGTGAGATCGTTCACTTAAAGATCCAGCATATTGACAGCCGGCGCATGCAGATATTCATAGAAAAAGCCAAGGGCAAAAAAGACCGGTATGTAAACCTGAGCCCGGTGCTGCTGGATATTTTACGGAACTATATAACCACCTACCAGCCCCGGCCGGCCTATTACCTGTTTGAATCAGACACTACAGGCCAGGCCTACCCGGTACGCACCGTTCAGCAGATATTTACCAATGCAAAGAACAGGGCCGGTATAAAAAAGGAAGTGGGTATACACAGCCTGCGCCACAGTTTTGCCACTCACCTGCTTGATAAGGGAACCGATATTAAATACATAAAAGACATTTTAGGCCATTTCAGTATTAAAACCACCGAGCGCTACCTGCATGTAAGCAAGCAGCAATTGGTAAATATCATAAGTCCGTTTGATGACCTGTGGGGAAACGAAAAGATAGATTGGTAGCCGGTGCAAAACTTCGTTAAAGCCGTTAAAACACCCTGGCCTGGATGAAAATTTTGCTGTAAATTCAATACCGGTCTGTTGCCTGGCATTTTACTGTGATCCAGATCGGCGAAGCCATAAGTAGCAATCAATCTCGTTGCATACTAATTTTTTCTAAATTGCATTGACGCAATAAACAATACAAAATGTATAACAGCAGTTTCCTGAATATCAATACCTTTTTTGATTAAGGGGGTACGTGTTATTACAGAAATACTAATGTTGGCTGTAATTGTTTGTTACAGTTTTTAAATTCAAAAAGTAAGCCGTTTGTTTTTTAATAAGACATAACAATGCTAAATAAAATTATTAGACTTCTATTCTGGTTTCTCTTTTTTGCTTGCTTCTTTTATTTTCTGATCCCGAAATTCAAATATTTAAGCGACGGTATTCCTGAATACATGGGTAAGACCGCTTTTAATGACCGGATGTGGTTTGTATTGCATATTTGTGCAGGAGTTATAGTTTACACCACAGGGCTATTCCAGTTTCTCCCTTCTTTTAGAAACAAACATTTGTCAACACACCGCAAACTGGGAAAAGTATTTATTGCTGCCTCATTGTTTTGCATTTTGACCCTTTATTTTATTATCCCTGGAAATTTATGTACCAGTTGTAGGACATCGCAATATCTGGACACCACCCTATGGCTAATCTTCATTTCTTTCGCATTTTACTTTATTAAGAAAAGGAAAATAAAACTTCATCAACGGTTTATGGCAAGTAGTTTCATTTGCGCTTCCTACTTTGTTACTGTAAGACTTATTGATAAGTTCGCTATGGGTTTCTTTAATAGTGTAGCAAAAAACGAAGACGATGCTTTTCTTTATTCGGACATTGCTGCATGGTTAGTGCCACTTCTTGTATTTTGGTCATTTTGTGGCATTAGTGATTTTAGCAAAAAAAAGCAAAGCCTGTGATTACAACTACAGCCAACATTGGTTTGCTGCTATGGGGGCAGACGGAAGGGAATCCAGGCATTACTCCCTTATTCAGCTTTGGCTATGGGGTTGACCGTTAACTAATCGGTTTTACATTTAAAAT
>DAOQRQ010000102.1:0-8785 GCA_035355815.1 Ferruginibacter sp.
CGGCGCCGAAATGTCGATCAATCCGCTGTCGGTCGCCGGCTTCTGCCAGGCCAATGGCCATGGCCATACCAATGCCTTTGTTACAGCCGGTAACTAAAGCGGTCTTGCCAGTAAGGTTAAAAAGGTCCAGTATTTTCATTACAACCAATCGTTATAGCATATCAATTTTACCAAATTAATCTCAGGTTCAGGAGCATTAAAAGAGGTTTATTTACGCAATCGTTCCCGATAACGATACCATCTTTTACTTCGGGGTTTGGGGGGCTTTTCCTATTGAATTTTCACTGCCTGGCGGGCCAGCAAAACCCAATGTCCGTGCTGCTTTTGCCAAACCTGCAATACAGATAAATGTACTTCTCCGGGCTTGCCATTGTCGTTGGTGGTTGCATTGAATTTATGGCGTACAATGGCCGTATTCTTACTGATGGAAACCGTTTGTTCCGGAAGCTCCAGTTTCACAAAATCACTTTTACCGGAAACGATCTTCTGGATGAATTCAGCCTTATCATCTATATGCCCCCCGGAATGACCATAACTCAGTTTTGCCGAAGCCAGTTTATCCAGCATGGCCGAGTCGGCATCCACCATTGCCTTGCGTAATTGTTCAACGGCATTGGTCACGGCGGTTTCCTGTACAGATTGTGCCCTGGCCACATTTAGTAATGAGAACAACAGGATGGCGGTTACAAACATTTTTTTCATAAAAGATTTTTAGAACCTGTTTGCCATCGGCACCAGGTCGGTTAATTCTGAAATTTTTACAGGCCGTTTTAAGGCAATGCTCTTGCGGGCAGCAATACCAATCAGGATCGACATGGCTCCTTCCCTTGTTCCGGCCATTACGTTATACGGATTGTCTTTGGGATCAATAAAGATCCTCCGCTGCATTCGTATATCTCCGCCACCATGGCCGCCCCTTATTTTAGGCGTGGTGAATATCTCGTAGTTCTTTTCAAAATTATCCATCACCATGATCTCCCGGAACTCACCCGGTATGGCATCATCTGAACTGCTCATTTCCATCGCATGACGGTTTGCCTGGTCGTCGGCCGCTTTTTGGAGATAGGGTATGTCCTGCCAGGTTTCAATTCTTCCTTTCATTCCATTGAATGCGATCTGCCAGCCTTCATAAGGAGAATACGTGGTTAGGGAATAATTGGCCGTAACGCCGTTGGCATAAATGATCTGCGCCGACATCTTATCGTAGATATCAATTTCATTGCTCCACACACAACCATCTCTTATATAACCATCGTGCTGTTCATTCTTTACATACAGATCAACAAGCCGCTGGTCTTTATTAATGTCCCAATAGAATTTGCAATTGCTTTTGTGTTCGCAACCGCGGCATTTGGTACCCCGGAAAGAATTGTTCTTTCCGTAATGTTCCAGGCTTCCGTAGGCCGATACTTCCACCGGTTCGGAATTGAGCCACCAGTTCAGCAGGTCGAAATGATGCGTTGCCTTATGTACCCACAACGACCCTCCCTTTGCCATGCGGCCATGCCAGCGGCGGAAATAATCCGCCCCATGATGTACATTCAGGTACCAGTTAAAATCAACCGATGTGATCCTTCCAACTCTTTCCTTAGTGAGTATCTCTTTTAACTGCATGCTGTGCACACTGTGCCGGTAATTGAATGCAACCGTCACTTTCTTTCCCGATCTTTTTTCTGCATCCAGTATGTGTTTGCATTTTGTTTCATCGGTTGTCATGGGTTTTTCGGTGATCACATTAAACCCTTTATCAAGCGCTTTTACAATGAACTCGTCGTGGGTGGCATCCACCGTGGTAACGATGATGAAATCGGCGCTCACTTTCGCCAGCATGTCATCAAAGTTGGTGAAGGTGGGACAATTTGTTTTGTATGTTTCTTTGGCATAGGCCACCCTTCCCGGGTTTATATCGCATAAGCCGGTAAACTCCACCGCAGATTCAAAATTTTTGATCAGGTCTCTTCCCCAGAATCCCGAGCCCCGATGCCCGGTGCCAACCTGTGCCAGTCTTATCTTTCCGCCGGGCGGCAATGCAAAACTCTCAAAAGGATTCAGCATCAATGCGGCGCCGGCGGCGGCAGTGTAGCCAAGAAATTTTCTGCGTTCCATAATAACGAGTTTAGATTTATGATGTTTAAAAAGTTTATCTCGTTTAAAACGTTTTATTCATTTAAGTCGTTAGAAGGTTAAGTAATACCAAACGATTGCAACGGTTTAAACAACTTCAACGATTAAAACGATTCAACCCTGAACCAATCCACATCAACATAGCCAGAATCATTTGTTTTAACCGTACGGGTGCAGAACAATCCCAGTTTAGCGCCTACCCACCTTCCGGGTTTGGCAACCATCTTCTCAATAAAGGGCGTATAGTCTTTTTCATCATTGCTGAAACTTAATGTACATATACCACCTTTTTTCACCGACACCCGTATATAGAATTCATCTGTATTTACTTTTTCTGCATCCACAACAATTTCAGCCGTGCCCTTATCGGCATCGTTACACATACTGAAGGAGATATAGTTCCCGTCTTTTTTCTTTACAACGGAGAGATAGGCATAGTCGGCGCCAAAGATGATCATACCGGCCCGCTCTCCTTCCAGCCTTGGTTTGAATGAGAATTTTGCCGTGGCTTTAAATTCTTCTGCCGGAAATTTCTGCATCAGCAGGTTGGGAACATTCCAGTAATTCTTACTGCTGTCGGGAAGCTGAACAGAGAATAACCGCAGCTTACCAGCAGCAGGAAATGCCCAGGTTGGTTTTGGATTTGCCTGCCACTGCCACTGCAGGCCGATCTTATTTTCATTGAACTCATCTGATTCAACAGGTGTTTGAACGGGATATATTTTTCCCTGCCCGGATAACCCGTTCGGACGGGCAATAGTTGGTTTTTTGTAAACAAGTACCGGCTCTCCTGTTCCATCGCCGTCTTTATCTGTTCCTATCACCGGCCAGTCGTTGATCCATTTCATTGGTTGCAGGTGAACAACCCGTCCGTATGCTTCTTTATCCTGGAAATGCAGGAACCAGTCTTCACCGGTTTGTGTACTAACCCAGGCCCCCTGGTGCGGACCGTTAATTGTTGTGGTGCCCTTGTCCATCGCAACCCTTCTTTCGTAGGGGCCATAAATATTTTTTGAACGAAGGATGGTTTGCCAGCCGGTACTTACGCCGCCTGCCGGGGCAAATATGTAGTAGTACCCGTTTCTTTTATAAAACTTAGGGCCTTCGATGGTAGCATCTTTTTCATGTCCGTCGTAAACCAATACGCCTGCATCGGTTGTTTTTGTTCCTTCGGCATTCATCTGTTTTATCACAATGACGCTTTTGATTCCGGCACGGCTTCCGGCATAGGCATGAACGAGGTACACTTTTCCATCTTCATCCCACAAGGGGCATGGATCGATCAATCCTTTGCCTGCTTCTACCAGCACTGGATCCGTCCACGGCCCCAGGATATTTTTTGCTTTAGTGAGATAGATCCCAAAGTCGGGATCGGGATAGTAGATATAGAATTCGTTATTGTGAAAGCGGATGGATGGCGCCCAAACTCCATTACCATGCTGCACTTTACTAAAATGATCAAAGGGAGGTTGCTGTTTCAATACATGACCGATGAGGGCCCAGTTCACCAGGTCTTTTGAATGAAGGATGGGTAAACCGGGTACATGATTAAAACTGGAAGAGATCATATAATAATCATCGCCCACCCGTATGGCATCGGGATCGGAATAATCTGCATCCACCACAGGATTTTTGTACATACCGTTGCCATTATCTGCAACCCATACTTTGGAAACATAGTTCTGCTGTGCATTCACCCATACAGAAGCGCTGCATAAGAGGATGGTCAGTATCTTTCGTTTGAATATCATCACAGGTCAATTATCTTTTTCTGGTTAGCGCTTTCAAAACATTTTTCAATGATATAGATCACGTTCCGTCCGTCTTCTGCCGTTACCGGAAGCGGTGTTCCTTTTCGCAAGGCATCGTGTAACAAGCGGTAGTATTCTTTATAGTCGCCCCTTTCCGTTGGCATCTTTTTCCGGATCGTTTCGCCGTTGATGGTTGTATGCAGCAATCCCTGTTCTGCTTCGGGTTCCAGGCCCCAGTCGGCAGCAGCAGGTGAGGTATAGAGCTTCAATGAATTCTCCTGCACATCTCCCCTTGATTTTAAGAAAGAGCCCTTGGTTCCGTGCACTACATAAGAAGGAATGGGTTCCTTAACAAGATACCCTGATTTCAACCGCACACGCAGCCTGTTGTACAGCAGTATGATCTCCATATAATCATCCACCTTGCTGATGGGCCGCATAGTCGTGATATCTGCAAATACCGAAACAGGCATTCCAAACAACTGCAGGGCCTGGTCGATCAGGTGCGGACCCAGGTCATAAAAAATGCCGGCACCGGGCCCCGGTGTTTCTTTGTGCAGTTTATAACTGAGGTTCTCGTCGTAACGGTCGAAATGAATTTCAGCTTCCACCACATCTCCCAGTAATTTTTCTTCCACTACTTTCCGTACGGTTCTGAAATCACTGTCCCAACGGCGGTTCTGGTAAACAGAAATAATTTTATTTTTCTCTTTCGCCAGCGCCATCAGTTCATCACACTCCTCCACATTATTACAAAAAGGTTTTTCCACTACAATATGTTTGCCGGCCAGCAAGGCTTTTTTTGCATAGTCGAAATGGGTATAGTTAGGCGTATTGATGATCATCAGTTCAATAGCATCGTCGGCCATCAGTTCATCGATGGTTGTATAGCTGATCACACCCGGGTATTTATCTGCTATCTCTTTTTTACTCCGTTCGCAGGCTGCATAGAGTTCATACCCTTCGTGCAGGTGAATGAAGGGCGCATGAAACAGTTTGCCCGACATGCCGTAAGAGCAGATACCTGTTTTTATTTTACTCATGGTAGATTATTTAGTCAGCGTAAAGTAGCGCAAAAATTCATGTACATTATACTTCTTTGCTTCTTCGTCTGTTAATTGTTTCGACCAGCTTACCCTTTTTGCCGGATCGGCAGAAGGGCCGTAATTCTTATACTCGGCATAACGGGTTGTTTTATAGTTATCGGTATTATTCCAGTTGCTCCATCCTTCGGGTTTTATATGTTCGCCGATAAAGCAACGGATATAAACCACCGCTGCAGTGGGCCGCCAGGGGCGGCCTAAGGAAACATTGTGCAGGGAGGTATCGCCGGTGAGCACACAATCATTGAACACATAACCCCATTCTTTTTCAGCCGGAGTGGATGCCGCCGTTACATGCGAATTCTTTTTGCTGTGGATATGACATTGCTCGAACCAGACCGTTCCCGAGCCAAAAATAAAATCGGTGGTTCCTTCTATGTAGCATTGCTGGTAATACTGCCGGCTGGTTGCACTGTTGGTGAACAACACATCCTGGTTACCAATGAAGCGGCAGTTATTGAACATCGCTTTATCACCATTCGATTCAACCGCCACAGCCTGCCCGGCAGAAAAGCCGGCATCGTTTTGAAAGCTGATGTTACTGGCGGTAAAATTATCAGCTAATATTTTAAAACTCCAGGAGGTTCTTGTATTGATGGTATCGCCTTTGGGAGAAAGTTTACCCGTATGATCATCATAAGTAAGAATGGTTGTGAATTTATCTACCCCGGTCAGCGTTACAAAGTTCTTGGTTGAATCCAGTAAAAGTTTCTCTTTATAGATCCCTTCCCCCACCATGATCGTGATGGGTTTTTTATTATTGTACGGAACGGCATCGAATGCAGCCTGCACCGTTTTATAATCGCCACTGCCATCTTGTGCCACGGTTTTCTTTATTGGCCGGGGCAACTGTGCCGATGCATGCAAAACAACAAAAAGAAAAAAGGCCGATGCTATTTTTTTCATGACCGCTTTATTTAAATGGTAGGGGGGTTACAAGATCCATTTCTTTTAGCCAGGCTTCCAGCAGGTTCAGCCACAGGTCGGTGGAACCGGGATTTTCATTCATCCGTATCCCATGACCGCCTTTCGGGAAAATATGAATGCTTGCATTCACTTTCTTATCCAGCAGGGCCTGGTACAACTGAATGCTGTTGCGGACATTCACCGTACTGTCGTTCAATGCATGCACCATGAACGTGGGAGGCGTTGACGAAGACACCTGCAGTTCGTTGGAATACCGTTCTATCATTTCTTTGGTACTGTCGGCTGCAATAAAATATTTTTTGCTGCCGGGGTGGGCATACTTACCCATCGTTACCACGGGAGAAAGCAATACCATAAAATCGGGTTTGTAGCTCAGCGTATCCAGCGGATCGTTAACAGCAGATACATCAGTAAAGTGAGTGGCCAGCGTGGTAGCCACGTGCCCGCCGGCAGAAGTTCCCATTACGCCCACCTTATTGGTTTTGATATTCCACTGAATTGCATTGGCCCGGATGATACGCATGGCTCTTTGTGCATCCTGCAGCGGCGCCAGTTGCCGTTGCTGCAGATCAATTTGATGCGGCAGGCGGTATAACAATACAAAAGCATTCACGCCGATGGTATTATACCATTTGGCAAGGTTGAAACCGTTATATAAATAAGATAACCGTTCGTATCCGCCGCCGGGGCAGATCAATACCGCCGATCCGTTGTTCTCCGATTTAGGCACCACAAAGCAATACATACCCGGTGTACCTACCCGCCATACCCGGTCGTTGAACAAACTGTCTGTTACAATCTTTCCGTTGAAGTTAGGCTTCTTCCCTTCGGGCCAAAGCGGAACAAATGGCTGTGCCTGCACATGCATACTGCAGAGCAGGCAAAAAAATCCAATGAATATTTTTTCAGGCGTCATAGTTATTTTTTAACCGGGTCCACTTTCCATCAAATGCCCATTGCGCAGTAATTGCCTGGGCTGATGGAAAACCCGGCGTTGCAAATATTGCGACCAATGTGAAAAACAGTTTCTTCATGCTAATTCTTTACCGGCCATTGAAAGGGTTTTGGTTCTGACGGCAGGAACCAGGTGGTTTCCTGCGGAAGCAGGGGATTTGTTGCTGAAAAAATATTCTCCAGTGTATATTCCTCTGCCTCTTTATCGGTCAGCAGCTTCGACCACGATACTCTTTGTGAGGCAACTGCCCAGTCTCCCGTGCTTTTATACTCAGCATAATAAACCGTTTGTTCGTTGGCCGGGTTATTCCAGTTATTCCATCTTTCCGGGGCAACCTGCTTTGGCAGTTCGCAGCGGATGAATACCGTTTTGGAATGCGCACGCCATGGACGCCCTAAAAAAACTTTAGTAACAGATGAGTCTGCAATTACTTTACAATCAAGAAACACATAGCCGAATTTTTTTCCTTCGGTTGTGCTGGCAGCTGTGATGAATGAATTTGACTTGGCCCTGATGGTACAGTTTTGAAACACGGCGGTGGCAGGCCCGAAAAGAAAATCGGTTGTTCCCTCAATATAACAATCAACAAAGTACTGCCTCGATGTTTCGCCGGAGGTGAAGATGGTATCCTGGTTGCCCAGGAATTTACAATTCCTAAATACGGCTTTGTCGGCATCAACGTATAATGCAAGCGCCTGCCCAACCGGGCCGGCAGTGTTGGCAAAGGTTATATTCTCTGCCCTAAAGCGGTTCCCGGATATCTTTGCAGTAAATGAAGTGAATGTATTCAATCTTCCCCTGCCGGAATAATCATTGAACGTGATGATGGTCTTCTCCACACTTTCACCAATGAATGTAACATCCGTATTATTGGCAGGTAATTCTATTTTTTCATTGTAGGTGCCATTCTTGATATACAGGGTAATGGGTGCCAACGGGTACACCCGCATGGCATCAATGGCATCCTGTATATATTTATAATCGCCGCTGCCGTCTTTTGCCACGGTGAAGGTATACTTGTATTGCTGTGCATTGCCTGTTTGCCCAAAAGAGATGTTTGCAGCAAGGGCCATGATCAAAAAAATAAAAAATGATCTTCTACGCATGTTCTATTTATTAAAAATCTTTTTCAGAAAACTATCGATATGATTCACCGTAGGTGTAAACCAGGGTTCAAACAAACAAAAGTGATGAGGAGAATTTTCAAAGCGCTGAACTTCTGTATAAATACCGTACCCGGCCAGCACTTTAATATAATCATCCCGGCCGGCATGCATACGGTCTACCGAACTGTTGATGAATAAAGTGGGCGGCGTTGTTTTTCCGGCATGTGTAAGCGGCGAAGCCTGCTTCCACAATTCGGGGTCGTCTTTTTTAGAAGCGCCAAACCAGTTGCTGGCAGCAGATATCCGTTTACTGTCATCTCCTTCTCCGCTTTCGGGATTAACAAAAGAAAGCGTACCATCAATATCCACCACCGCCTGCACATTACTGCCGGCATTAAACGTACAGGCTGTTCCTTCAAAAGCGGCATTCCCGTTAGTGGCTCCCATAAATGCAGCCAGCTCGCCGCCGGCAGAAAAACCGAGTACGGTTATCTTATTGGTATCGATATTATACTCCTTCGCATTTCCCTTCACCCAGCGGATGGTTGATTTGATATCATGAACAGCAGCGGGGAACAGCGCTTCGGTTGATAACCGGTATTCAGGTGTAAAGCAAACGTATCCCAAATCCGCAAGTCGCTGTGCAAGGGGATAATGCTGCATACGATTGCCGCTCCGCCATCCGCCGCCGTGAATGATAATGATGGCGGTCCTTTTTACTTTTGTTTTTCCTTTAGGATAAAATATATCCAGTAACAATTTCCGTTCACCCAAACCACAATAAACAATATCCTTCTTCTCATTGATAGTGGAAGGGTG
>DAOQRQ010000103.1:0-8777 GCA_035355815.1 Ferruginibacter sp.
TTGAGGCAGCAGTCTTCTTGTAAAGTCTCCTTTAAAACTTCCCAGTTCCAGGCAGTTGCCGGGTTTTATAAATGGTTCAAATGCCTGTATCATGAACCGGTGCATCACATCAAAATCGAAGTTGTAGGCATATTTATGGTCGGCCGTATCTTTTAGCTCGCTGTTATAATTCCGGGTTGTACTCATCGGTTATTAATATTGTATTTACGTGTAATTAAACGATATGCTGTTGGTTCAAAGGTACTATTTACTGATCAGGGTGGCAGCCTTATCTGCTATGGAACCCCAGTAAAAATTTTTATAAAATGAAACAGGGGTTTCTGTATTTATTTTAATTGCCGGCAATGCAGCGGTAAACGCATTTCGGTCGTGGTCGGCAACTACCCGTAATTTTTCGCCGGCGGCTTCAGCCGGAATACCGGTGGCGCCGCTCTTTGTACTGATAACAGAAAGGCCGTATCCAAGGGCCTCAATTAGTTTTGTTTTAATTCCCCCGCCATCTGTTACCGGGTTAATGAAAATATCGGAGCCCTTGAAGTACGGATTAATATCGGGTACAAAACCGGCATAAATGATATTCCTGTCTTTGTAATCGATCAGCCCGGCATATTCAGCAGGTAATTTATTTCCGCAGATGATGATCTTATACCTGAAACCTTCAGTAGCCAGCAGGGAAGGATTTATCTTTTCCAGGATCAGATCCAGGGCATCCAGGTTGGGTTTATATCCCAGTGTTCCGTTGAAGAGCAATATCTTTTCTGCCGGATCAATCTTGTGTGCATCGCAGATGAATTTACGGGCGGCTTCTTTTTCTGCAGCTGTTGGCGGGGCGGCGTGTTCAAAGCCGTAAGTAATGGTGCTGCATTTTTCGGGCGCCAGCTTAAAATGCGCTTCGGCATAATTCCGGTCTTCGTCATGTATAAAAAAATTCAGGTCGGCATTGCGGTGGGTGAATCTTTCATAATTCCATAAAACGCCCCACCACCATTTATGCATGGTCTTAAAACGCAGCGCTTCTATATTATGGGAGTGAACGATCAGTTTTACGTTGCAGAACCATTTCAGCAGCATACCCAGCCAGCCATAATAAGGATGCTCAATGATGAGGTGGGTGACCTGCTGGTCTTTAATGATCCGCTTCAGCGTAAAAAAATAAAACAGGTTGATGTACCTCAGCTTGCTGTTGCTGAGTATGTTCTTTACCGGGTATCCTTCGTTCCCCGTTATGTCATTCTCCTGCACGGTTATGCAAAGCAGGTTTGTTTTTTTTGCAAGAAAGCGGTTAAAGAAGGCAATGCCTTTTTGCCCGCCCATATCCGGGGGCAGAAATTTGTAGGAAACCAGGCTTAATATCTTAACGGCTTTATCCATGTTGTTTTTTAGTGGTAACCACATTTACAAAAGGAGCGAACCAATACCCTTTGCTGCCTGCTGCTTTTATGAGGCTGTTCAACAAACGGGTTACTAAATTTACAACGGCATATTTATAATGAGTATCCCAGAAACCGGCGGTATAGGTTGCTTCGCAGCCCGACTCTTCAATTATCCTGAAATATTCCTGCCGGGTAAGCAAATGCTCGGCCCATACACCGGTTTGGCAATCACAGGTGTTGGTACGCAAAAACGCTACAGGCGGCACCGGCTTTTTTGCAAGATAAAGATCTATCGCATTGGTAAGATCAGCAAAGGCTCTTCCCCGGGTAAGGGCAATGAGTTGTTTCTCATCCGTTGCATTGAGACCGGGTATTTTTTCCCGCAAATGATCCCTTCGTTGTTTTATGTACAGCAGCTTTTCGAGTTTATGATGATGCCGGTAATGTTTTAAACGCATGGGCAGGTTATGATAATTGGCCGTAGTGGTGCTGTAACTGATACCGGTTAATTCCGACTGCTGCAGTTTTGTATAGAATGCCCGCAGATCGTAAATATGTTCTATTACATTCCGGGAAGCAACAATGTCGATGAATACATTGTTCTTCTTTGCATAACCGATCACTTCATCAATATCTCCCGAAATAAAATCATCTACTTTACTTCCCAATGCATCACAAAGCATTTTTGCATAACCGGCCCATTGCGGAAAATAGTCGTTGAAGTATACTTTCTGAAAACCCAGTTTGCCGGCGAGTAAAAAGAGCGTGCCCAATCCGGCGCCGTAATCAATGAAACTGGTGTGACCGATGTCTTTCTTCACCAGTAAAACCGAACGGTAAATGATATCGGCACTGCTTTGTACCGAAAAGAAAAGCCGGCTGCCTCCATGATGACCGGTGAAATAATTTTTACCATATTCATCAATGCCGGTACTGTTTACGTCAAAGGTTCTCAGCTGTTCGTAAAGATCGTTTGCCTTTTCATTGATCAGCGCTGCCAACGCATCGTGTGGTTCAATGAACTTATGGTGCCCGTTGTTCTGCAACTTGTATGATCAGCTTTTTTTGTTTTCCGAAACCCTGTTGCGGTTCTTCCATGCCATAAACAGGCAGAGCAACACAAACAGTACAGATATGATATTGGTATACCGGGCTATCTGTTCGCCTTTCTTCACCGATTCGGGATCAAAGATAAAATCAATGGTATGTTTACCCGCCGGTATGGCAAGGCCCCGCAGTGCGTAATTGGTTTTGCAGTAAGGCGTTTCTTTACCGTCGATATATGCTTTCCAGCCATGGGGGTAATACACTTCGCTGAAAACGGCAAACTGGTTACTGGCCGCATTGAATTCGTATTTCATTTCATCGGTATTGTTGGCTGCCAGTTTAATGTAAGCAGCAGAATCATATACCGGTGTAAAGGGAACGGCTGTTTTAAAACGTTCATCAACAAATGCAACCTGTGCCGGATCAAACGAATTGAGCGCATTCATTTCTTCATCAGCGTTCTTAACAAACCTCACTTCTTTCACCAGCCAGCAGTTGCCCATGGCGAATGGATTCTGTATCGCCGTATTTTGCCTTCTGTCGTTCTGGTCGGGCAGTATCACGTATTTCATGTTCAGCATATTCAGCACCGGGAAGCTGTCTCTTGCCATCGGGTTGGCGCCCCATGCCTGTATATTGCCGGATATCTGCCTTTCGATCAGGTCCTGGTACAAACCAAGCTTGGCCGGACTGTATCCACCAATATTATTATGCTTGTAAGAAGGAATGGCATCATTGAATGCATTGCCTATATCGGCTGTATATCCATTGCCGGTGGCAACTGCCAGGCTCAGTATGCGATAATAGCTGGTATCGCTCTTCAGCTGAACATCTGCCCGGGTATCGGCATAAGGCGCTTCCAGGTCGGCCGGTTCTACAAAGCCATCTTCTTTTAAATATCTTTTGGATACACCCACCAGGTCGATGGTGCTGAAGATGATGAGTATTGCGTACAATGCCCATGGTTTGATCCATTGTTTGGCATACATAAAAACCGCTGCAATGGCTGTGAATATGAACCCAATGGTACGCCACATATCGCTTAAGTAAAATGCCTGGCGATCGGCCTTCAATGCGCTGAAATAACTTCTGGTAAAATCAGAACCCTTACCCTGCAAGGCTTCATTGATCCCCTTCTTCAGCTCATTGGTACTGTCGTTGCTGAAACTGGAGAAGAAATAAAAGAGCCCCAATGCTGCCACTGTTCCGCCGGTTATGTACAAACAGTTCTTTAAAAGCTTTTGCAGTTTTTCTTTTTCGGTAACGGCAACCAGTTCGTTTATAAAGATGGAAGCCAGCAGGGCAATGGAGAACTGGGGTATCACCAATGCCATGGATGGCGCCCTGAACTTTTTGTAGAAAGGCAGGTGATCGAACAGGAAATAATTAACGGCTTCAAAATTCTTACCCCATGCCAGCACGATACCGAATAAAGTAATGGCTATAAGCCACCATTTATGTTCACTTTTGGATAAGAACACGCCGAATAAAAACAGCAGGCACACAATGGCGCCCATATAAACTGTACCCTGTGTGCCGGGTAATTCGCCCCAGTACATGGGAGACGATTGGGCAACATTTTGTGCAAATCCCTGGGGCAGGGCAGAAGCGTTCTCCTGCAATACTTCAATGGCTTTTGAATTTTCTCCCAGTCCTTCAGATGAACTTCCGCCAAATGCGTTGGGCACCAGTAAGGTCATGGTTTCTGCCTTGCCATAACTCCAGTTAAAGGCATAGTCTTTATCCAGGCCGCCTTTTGTTTCGTTCTTCTTGTCTTTTTGCGTAAGCTCACTTCTTCCTCCTCTCATCGTTTCCTTACTTAGTTCATAAGTAGGCCAGTAGTTCAGCGCTATGGTGCCAAGCATTACGGCTCCGATGCAGACACTCAACACGGCTGTAAGCGCCAGGTGTCTGAGGTTTTTTTCACGGATGCATTTAATGATAAAAGGCACGGTCATGAACACAACGATGAGCAGGGTATAATATACGATCTGCTGGTGCAGTTGTGCCAGCATCAGTACTCCTGATGTTAACAGCAGGGCAGAACCGATCCAGTATTTTTGTTTGAATAATAATTGTACACCGGCAATTACCGCAGGTGCATAGGCCATGGATAAGAATTTGGTATCGTGCCCCCCGGCGATCAATACCGGGTCGTACGAACAATAGGCATAGGCTATACCCCCGAAAATGCTTACCCATGGGTTAAGGCTGATAACAAGGCAAAGCAGGTAAAAGCAAAGCGCTGTGATGAATAAATAAAATACAGGCTTGGGTAAGCCGAGTGTAAGAATATCGTGTACATAAACCAGGTGAATATAGATGGGCTCTTTAGGGCCCAGTGCGATCTGGTAGGTAGGCATCCCGCTCATCATGCTGTTGGTCCATTTGGGAAAGTGGCCATGTGTTTCCTTGTACTCAAAAGCCTGTTGTGCCATGGCTTTCCATTGTACCACGTCGTTTTGCTGAACGGCTTTTCCTTCCAGGGCCGGCTTTGTGAGGATCACAGATAATAATAAGAATGACAGCAAGGCAACCAGGTGGGGCAGCAGCTTTTTGAAAGAGATGTTCTTCATATATGATTTTTACTTCGGCAAAATAATGCTAAAAAAACCAAATTAGCAGGCTATCAACCGCAAAGCTTCGCCTGCCGTTATAAAAAAAGCCACCCGAAAGTGGCTTTATGATAAGGTTTGTTGTTCCATTAGTTTCCGCCCATTCCCTGCTGTGCGTTCTGCATGTTCTCCATTTCGCCTTTCAGGTTTTTGCGTTTGAAGAGCGACACGTCGATCTTACCAAAGCGCCAGTTAAAGTTCAGGCGTACAAATTGCGGATCCCTGCGTCGTTCGTTATCCTGTATAAAGCTGGGTCCTTCGGAATGTGTTGCATACAACCGGGTACGGAAGATATCGCTGAACTGCAGGGTAAGTGATGCAGCATTGTTCTTAAGGAAATCTTTGCGGATAGAAAGATCGGCGCCAAAGATCGGCTTGATATATCCCTGCGAACTTGGCTGCGACCCTCCGCCAAACATCATACCCATGCCCCTATTGCCACCGCCACCCGGTGCAACCAGTGTTTTAGCGGTATAATCTCCGGAAAATTGAATGGAATAATTCTTCGGCAGTTTAAAACTGTTATTGATCTTCACAAACCAGCTGAATAAAGAACTGTTCACACTTCCGGAAAGATTTCCTGCTTTAATGGTGGAATTAAAGAGGTTGATATTGGTGGTAAGATCCCACCATTTTGCCGGTTTGTTCTTGCCGGTCAGTTCAAAGCCAACGGTGTAACTCCTGTTTGCATTGGCATAGGTGTTCATGATGACCGTACCTGTTTTTGTAGTATCGGGGTTATTGGTTCTGTATTGATAGCGGGTGATAAGATTGTCGGTATTACGGAAGTATACTGTTGCCAGGAAACTGTTACCGGCCTTATATTGGTTGGAATACGATAATTCAAGCAGGTTGGTGAATTCGGGGGTAAGGCCGGGATTACCAACTGAAAGATTCAACGAATCAGAATAATCAATGAAAGGTATCAGCTGGAAGAAATTCGGCCGGTTGATCTTTCTTGAATAGTTGACCTGCATATCCTGCTTATCATCCAGTTTGTAGGTGGCAAATGCACTGGGGAAAAGACTCAGCGGGTAATCTGTTTTGAATTTCTGGTTCTTCGTTATCAGGTTACCGGTGTAAGAAGAACTCTCTACCCTCAATCCCAACTGGTAGCTGAGTTTCTTAAGCTGGTGAGAAAAAGTAAGGTACCCGGCATACAAGGCATCGTTGAATTTGTAATTATTACTAAGCCTTGAAATAAGAATGTACTGCCCGGGAGCACCCTGCACATAGTTATCATTGAAACTGGTGAAATTGCGGAATGAAGCCCTCAGGCCGGTTTCAATTTTCATCTTGCTGTTGATAGGATCTGAATAATCCGTTTGCGCCGTAAAGAATTGCGTGGTTCCACCACCTTTTGACCGCTCAACTACGAGTGGTGTTTTTGGGGTATTTGTTGGATAGAAATATTGCGTGTTGTAATCGCCGATATTATCGTTCTTGCTGTAATTGTAATTCAGGTCGGCGGTCCATTCTTTATTTGCCTTGGCAAAATTGTGTTTAAAACTCATGGTAGCCCCATAGTTTCGGAAGTTGCCGGTGTTCTTACTTGATCTTTCGCCGCGGTCGCTGATGGTACCGGATGGCCGAACGGTATCCCGGTAGGTATTGATCAGATCATTCGTCTTGAACTGACCACGTACAATATTGCCGCCAATAGACAGGGTGTTCCGGTTATCAATGAAATAATCCATTCCCATTCTTCCAAAGGCAAAGAAGCCGGTATTGATGGGTTTGTTACGCTGTTTAAGGTAAGAAGTAGTATCTGCTTCAATATCGGTGCGGTCGGTTTTTACCGTGCTGATGGATTTGCGATTGCCAAACTGGCCGGCGCCAAAAAAGTTCACCTTGCCTTGTTTCAGGTTGACATCTCCGCCCAGGCTCGGCCTTCCTCTCATATCTATGCCTGCACGCAGGTTCCCATTGTAGCCTGCTTTCCGGTTCTTCTTTAAAATAATATTGAGGATACCGGCGCCACCGCCGCTTGCATCATATTTTGCTGATGGGTTGGTGATGATCTCTACAGAAGCGATCGCATCGGCTGGGATCTGGTCGAGGGTCATGGTAGTAGGTCGTCCATCCACAAATATCTGTGGTGTGGCATTACGTAACGAAACGTTGCCGTCAATATCCACATTTACCGAAGGAACGTTCTTCATTACATCCACAGCAGTACCACCAACACTGTTCAGGTTTTTTTCTACGTTGAACACTTTACGGTCGATCTTCATTTCCAGGGTAGCTTTACTGGCGCTTAGCGTAACTGTTTCCAGTTGTTTGGCATCTGCTTCCAGTTTAATATTGCCCAGGTCTTTATCCACGCCGCTGAGCATGCTGCTAAAGTCGCCATTCCTTGCGCCTGCCATGTTCATTTCAAAATTCACTTTACGTTCAATGGTTTTGAAACCGATGGCCGTTATCTTCAGTCTATAGGTAGCCATTATTGGAAGATTCTCGAGGCTGAATTCTCCTTTTTTAGTGGTAAGCATACCCGATACCACCACATCCTTTCTCTTCTTTGTAACCGAGTCAAATTTATTCTGGATAAGTTGCACCGAAGCTGCTTCCAGTGGTTTGCCACTGGTACTGTCGATCACTTTGCCGTAAAAATGCCCCATGTTCATATTTTGCCCGCCCATACCTCCGCGGTTACCGCCACCGGGCATTTGCGAAAAGGCCCGGGAAAGGGTCATTGTGCAGATCAGGATCATCAGAAGTTTACCAGTACGTATCATTTATTGTTGTTTTATATTTAGAGGCTGCAAAGTACCTTCAAAAAAAATGAAATAGCCCCCGCTATGGGATGAGTGGCATATAGGAGGGGAGCAAGGGAAATATCCTGTTACTGTTGAAGTTGTATAAAGAGAAGCAACTGTATCAGTCCCAAAAAAAAGCCCATGAGTAAACCCAAAAGTTGGAGCTTTATTAACAGGCGTTTTACTGTTTTGTTCACGAGTATGCCTGATTTTTCAAGAGAAAACCCGGCGATCTTTTCGGCGATCATCTTTTTGGGATTGAAGTCATTTTCAAGATTGGTTAAGTACGACTTCATGATGACCGGGAAAAGGCTTTCCAGTTCCAGTAAAAAAGCGGCTTTTAGCTGGCTGATGGTTTTATCGCCGATGAACATGGACAGCATGGGAAAACGCTCTTTCAGTTTTTCCCGCAGGAAATGGTCGATGTGAAACTCAATTTCGGGCCTCAGTTTATCAAAGTTGGCCGGATCAGCCGCTTTTTCTTTAACTGATGAGAAAGAGAAGAGTTCTTTACTTGCCATTTCAGCTAACTGCTCTGCAATAACAGGCTGATACCTGGGGAATAGCCCCTGGAATTTTAAACCCAATGCATTAATATTTTTTTTTGGCCAGAAAAGGATCTTCAGAACAAACCATACGGCCAGCCAGCCCGTAAGGCAGGAAAAGAGAAGGATCAGTATGTAATTATTCCATTGCATGGTTTGCCTGCAGGGCTGCAAAGAAACAGATTAACTGTGCGGGTTCAAAATGTAATTTTGAAGGAGTGCTGTTTTTCTTTACTTTTGCTCCCTGTTAAAATGGTAGCCATAGCTCAGTTGGTTAGAGCATCAGATTGTGATTCTGAGGGTCGTGGGTTCGAGCCCCATTGGTTACCCAAGATAAATGCAAATAGAGCAAGGGTTTGAGGTTTTTTAAGTGAAATCTACTGGTGAATTCGTCAGAGAAAACGTCAGAGATTCAGCGAAAACTCTCAAACCTTTTTC
>DAOQRQ010000104.1:0-8745 GCA_035355815.1 Ferruginibacter sp.
CAAGGCTAAAAGTATTTTCTTCATACGGGGTATTTTAATGGTGAACGCAAATTTAAATTTAATCCGCCGCTTCTGCACAAAAAAAATCAGGCAACGCAAGGTCGCCTGATGTTATGGCAGGGGTTAGCAGCATTCAAGGGGTCAGGAACCTTTTTTTTGCTCAGCCATCTTATCATCATCTTTATTATAAGCTTTGATGATCTGTTTAACAAGGCGGTGCCTTACCACGTCTTCTTCATCCAGTTCAATATGGGCAATGCCTTCAATGTTCTTGAGGATACGGGTGGCTTTGAACAGGCCGCTCGACTGGTTCTTCGGCAGGTCGATCTGCGTTGGGTCGCCGGTGATGATGGCTTTTGCATTGGGCCCGATCCTGGTGAGGAACATTTTTATCTGCAGGTCATTGGTATTTTGCGCCTCATCCAGTATGATGAAGGCATTATCCAGTGTTCGTCCACGCATATAGGCCAGTGGCGCTATCTCAATGGTTCGGGTACTCATATAATACCCCAGTTTGTCGGCGGGAATCATATCGTCCAGGGCATCGTATAAGGGCCTTAAGTATGGATCGATTTTTTCCTTCAGGTCGCCGGGCAGGAAACCAAGACTTTCTCCTGCCTCTACGGCGGGCCTGGTGAGGATGATCTTTTTTACAAGCTTGTTCTTGAGAGCTCTTACGGCCAATGCCACGGCAGTATAGGTTTTACCGGTACCGGCCGGGCCGATGGCAAACAGGATATCGTTCTTGTCGCAGGCCTCCACCATCTTTTTCTGGTTAGCAGTGCGGGCCCTTACGGTTTTGCCGTTGGGACCAAAAACCAGTACGTCATTGGGATTGCGGTCCATGAAATTATCGATGACCCGTTCGTCATCGCCGCCCAGTATCTGTTCAAAATAATTGGCGCTCATGTGGCCGTTCCGTTCCAGGTAGCGGAGAATGAGGTCAATTTTTTCCCGGGCTCCTTCAATCTGTTCGGGAGCGCCGCTCAGTTTAATCTGGGTGCCGCGGCTGAGAATTTTTAACAGGGGGAATTTCTTTTTTAAGATGTCGAGCTTACCGTTGTTTACTCCAAAAAATTCGATAGGGTTTACGGTTTCGAGGTTAATGATCGCTTCTGTCAATGGATTTTAGTTTTTTCGCTGTTTCTGTCATGCCGGGTGGTGCAAAGCATACATAGCAGCGTTCTGTTATCAAAAAAATTCAAAAGGTACTTACTAACGCATCTTCATTTCAAATGTAACAAATTGATACTGATACATCCCAAACTTACTTATACACAAAACGAATTTTTCGTGGAAAAGTTTTTCCACTCACCGTATTTAACAAAAGAATTTTTGGCTTAGATAACAGGCAGATGTTCTCTTAATTCTGTGTTCCTCCGTCAAGCCATATCTTAAAATCGGCCGAGCGTCCAGCGCTTGCTGATGTGGGGATTGTTTCTGTGTCCGCTCAATAGTAAAACCCAAATAAAGAAACGAATTTTTATTTTAAAATGTAAAACCGATTAGTTAACGGTCAGCCCCTTAGCAGCAGACCCATGTCGACTACAGTGATTGCTAGTCAATATACCAATCAAATATTGGGGAAAGAAATATTATAAAGGAAAGTGCATGTCCGGTTATATGAAGAAGTAAAGTTTTTTTCCATTTATATAAACTGCTTGTTGAAACATGCATTATAAAAATAATTGGCCAGATAAAAAAGGTAACGAATGTTGTTATTAGAAATGGGTTAATAATCCATCCGTAAAAATTATAGATAAATAGATCTTTTGGGTCTGGGTTTGCATATGTTGGAGGTCTTCCTTGCAAAATAGCAGCATGAAAATAGAATATCAAAATCGTAATTGAAAAAATCCAAGGAGCCAGTGCAACTCCATGGATAAGTGCGGTGTCGATCTTTTTCTTACTAAGATGCATTTATTTTTTTTCAATTAGGTGAAATGCCGGTTAGCATTGCAGCAACACATGAATTTGTGCTATTACCTGCCTGCAGCAAAAAAATCTTTTGTTCAAAAAAAATGACTTGGTATTATACATATTGTATTGTTACTGACACGAGATGATCAAAAATGTACACAGTTATCTCCCTCAATCAAACTCATTCCGGTATCCGAGGTTCTTTACGTTCTTTACGCTTTCCAGTACAATATCGTCCTGGTATTCTTTAAAGGCTTCTAATTTACCGGCGATGGAAGTGTCGTGTAAGGCTAAGATCTGGGCGGCAAGGATACCGGCATTTTTAGCACCGTTGAGGGCCACGGTGGCTACAGGTACACCATAGGGCATTTGTAAAATAGATAACATCGAATCCCAGCCATCGATGCTGTTGGAAGATTTAACGGGTACGCCTATCACGGGCAGTATGGTATTGGCGGCGATCATACCGGGTAAGTGTGCGGCGCCTCCGGCGCCGGCAATGATCACTTTTACGCCTCTTTCTTTTGCTTTTTGGGCATACTCACGCAGGCGCTCGGGCGTGCGGTGGGCCGATACGATCGTTAGTTCCGGCTCCACTTCAAACTGGCGAAGCATTTCGGCGGCGCCGTTCATTATTTCCAGGTCGCTTTCGCTGCCCATTACAATGCCAACCAAAGGGCCGTTTTGAGTCTGCTTGTTTGTGGTTTGCGGTTTGTAGTTTGTAGTTCCTTTACTCGGCATATTATCTGTTTTTAAACTTTTGTCCTTTAATGTTCGACTTGTTCAAATAACTGATAAAGGAAGTTATTTGTTTTGTCAAAGCATCAGCACTACCGTAAAAATAACTGAATTTCCCGGGGTCCAGATAATTTCTGTCAACCGCCCTGATTAATTGTGATTTTACTTCCCCGGTTGAACCTTTTGCGTAAGTAAGAAAATTAATAAACTCCAGCCTGCTGCTTCTTTCAAAACCTTCTGCAATATTGTCCATGATAGAACCACTTGCGGCGTTGATCTGCTCGATAAGCTTATAATCTCTTTTAAATCCCCCTTCCTGGATATATTTAAATATTTCCTGTGAAAGTGTTCTGGCTTTCTGCCATATTTCCAAATCTTCAAACCGGGTAATGGTAGCCATTGGGAAAGCTTTATGTAGTTTAAATAACCTCAAACCTCAAACTTCAAACCTCAAACTACAAACCTCAAACCACACCCCCCTGCTGTAAACCCCAAAATTACCTGACCAAATCCCCCTTCAGCTTCAGCAGCTCCGTTTCTGCCAATTTTGTATTATACCGGGCGGCGATGAGGCGGTCGTAGGCAAGTTCTAAGCTTTTTTGTGTTTCCCTTAATTCCAGGTAAGTGGAGATACCGAGGCGTAATCTTTCCAATGCGATGTACACGTTTTCTTTGGCCAGGATAATATTCTCTTCTTCCAGCGCCAGCGTTTTCTTTTGCAGTTCGTAATCTTTGAATGCATTGCTGATGCCGAGGTCGATCTTTGCTTTCTGGTTCTGGTAGGCGATGTTGAGGTAATCGATATCCAGCTTCGCCTGTTGTATCTGCCTGCGGGTATTGAAGCCATTCAATATGGGAATGCTGATGCCTACTCCGTAGTTGAACCCGTTGTTACGGCTGTACAAGGGCGTAAAAGGATTGATCACCGTTTTATTATCCGTTTTTGAATAGTTGTAGGCCGAGTTGAAGGTAAGCACAGGCCAGCGTTCGGCCCTTCGTTCTTTTAGGGTAAGTCTCCCGATATCGATGTTCTTTTTGGTGAGCAGCAATTGCGGGTTTGTTTTTTCCACGGCACCCAGCAGGTCGCCCAGAATAACATCGTTTGAGAATACGATGGAATCGGCAACTTCGTAACGGGTATTCAATGTTACATTCATCAACTGGTTCAGTTGTTCTTTCAGTTGTTCTATCAGTGTTTGCTGCTTCAGCCTTGCTGCCTTCTGTGCATTCAGGTCTACCTTGCCCTGCAGCAACTCTGGTTTGGCGCCCAGGCCCACGCTCAATCTTTTCTCTGCCACTTTCACCCGTTCTTCATTGATGCTCATCTGTTCTTCAATGGCTTTCAGCAGTTGTTTCTGCCGAACGATGTTGTAATAGTTGTTGATCACGTCGGCAACAGTGGTCACCATCTGGTTCTTGATATTGAGTTCGCCCAGCCGTACAAACTCAGCCAGTTTATCTTTGGTGGCAAACATTTTCAACCCGTCAAATAATGTCCAGTTAAGTTGCACAGAGCCGGAAAGGGTATTGGAACGAATAGCCTTGCTTTCCCGCTTGGTGCCATCGGCAAGAAGCTGTTTCTGGTTATTGTTATTGAAAACAAGTCCGCCGGTAGCATTCAATCTTGGTAAAAAAGCAGCCCTTGCATAGGAATTATCCAATGCATACGAACTGGAATCGTTGCGGAATAATTTTATATCGAAATTATTTTCCAGCGCAGCGGTAATGGCCTGTTCCACTGTTAATTTATTCTGGGCCATCACCTGGCGGCACCCCAGCAGCATAGTAAGGCAGAGTATCGTTATGTTAAAGCGATTCTTCATTAAAAAATAATTTATCATCCTTGTTGAGGAGTTGATTCGGGAATATCATCCAGTGCACTTCTTTTTTTCCTGGTAGAAAGATAAGAGTACATGGCCGGTATTACAAACAGGGTAAGTATCAGCGAGAACATCACGCCGCCCACGATCACAATACCCAACGGAATGCGGCTGGTGGATGCATCGCCCAATGAAAGGGCAAGTGGTAATGCGCCCAGGCTCATGGCCAGGCTGGTCATGATGATGGGGCGGAACCTGGCTACAGAAGCTTCGGTTACGGCAGCGATCTTTTTACTGCCGGCCAGTTGTTTCTTGTTGGCAAATTCCACAATTAAGATCCCGTTCTTTGTTACCAGTCCAATGAGCATGATCATGCCGATCTGTGAAAAGATGTTCAGCGTTTGATCGAACAGCCATAGGGAGAGTACGGCGCCTGCCAATGCCAGCGGCACGGTGAACATGATGGTGAACGGATCGATAAAACTTTCGAACTGTGCTGCAAGTACCAGGTAGATGAGCAGCAGCGCCAGCAGGAAGGCAAACATGGTATTGCCGGAGCTTTCTGCAAAGTCTCTTGATGTGCCGGTAAGAGCAGTAGAGAAAGTATCGTCTAATAATTTCTTTGAAATGGCTTCCATTTCCTTGATGCCGTCGCCCACTGTTTTACCGGATTGCAGGCCGGAAGAAATGGTGGCCGAGCGATAGCGGTTGAAGTGATAAATGGTAGGCGGCGTTACTTCTTCAGAATAAGTGATAAGATTCTCAAGCGGAATGGCATCGCCGCTTTTATTGCGTACATAAATTGTTTTCAGGTCGGAGGGGTCGTCACGGTCGGCACGAATCACCTGTCCCAATACCTGGTATTGTTTTCCGCCCTTGGTAAAATAACCCATGCGCCGGTTACTGAGCGCAAGCTGTAATGTTTGTGAGATGTCATCCACACTTACACCCAGGGCGCTTGCCTTCATGCGGTCGATATTGATACGCAGTTCCGGCTTATTGAACTTAAGATCGGCATCCACACCCTGCAACACCGAACTCTTATTCGCTTCTTCCAGGAATTTGGGTAATACCGCTTTTATTTTTTCGGGATCAACATTCTGCAATACAAACTGAACGGGCTGACCGGAACGGCGGTTCACCGAAATGGTTTGTTCCTGTATGGCAAAAGCCCTTCCTTCGGTAAAGCGGGGCATTACTTTATTGGCCCAGTTCACCACATCCTGCTGGCTGCGTTTTCTTTCGGAGGGGTTGGTAAGTACTATTCGTACAAAGCCCGAATTCGAAGAACCCGAGCCGGTAAAGCCCGGTGCCGTCATGCTCACCATATATTTCTTTTCCGGGATGGAATCGAGCAGGAAGCTGGAAAGTTTGTCCATGAACTTATCCATGGCATCGTATGCCGTTCCTTCGGGAGCGGTAACCTGTAAACGGAAACCGCTTTTATCTTCCATGGGTGCCAGCTCGCTCTGCAACTTGCTGCCGATAAGATAAATGATGCCGAAGCAAACAACCAGCAGCACCAATGCCATCCATCTTACCCGCATAAAACCGGTGAGTAAACGGCGGTAGCCATTTTCGAGGCTGCGGAAGAAGGGTTCGGTTACGGTATAGAACCAGGAATGTTTGTGCGATTTACCGGCCAGGTACACATTGAGTACCGGTGTTAAGGTAAGCGATACAAAGGCGGATATGAGTACCGCACCCGCCACCACAATGCCAAACTCACGGAACAGCCTGCCTACAAAACCCTGTAAGAAGATGATGGGTAAGAACACGATGGCAAGCGTTATGGAAGTGGCAATTACCGCAAAATAAATTTCTTTGGATCCTTCTTTGGCTGCCTGCCACTTGGGCATTCCGCCTTCTATCTTTTTATAGATATTTTCCGTTACCACAATACCGTCATCCACCACCAGCCCCGTTGCCAACACGATGGCCAAAAGAGTAAGCACATTAATGGTAAAGCCGGAGAAATACATGATGAAGAAAGCGCCGATCAGTGAAACGGGAATATCAATGAGCGGGCGGATGGCGATGAGCCATTCGCGGAAGAACAGGTAAATGATAAGTACCACCAGTATGAAAGAAACCACCAGGGTTTCACCCACTTCATTGATGGACTTGCGGATATACTGCGTCTGGTCCCACGACATTTCAAAACGGATATCGGCCGGGAGGTCTTTTTTTATCTGGTTGATGCGCTTGGTGATCTCATCGGCAATGGCAATATAATTGGTGCCGGGTTGCGGAATAACAGCAATGGCGATCATGGGCACACCGCTTTCTTTTAACACGCTCTCTTCGTTCTCGGGACCCAATACGGCTTCGCCAATATCTTTTAAACGGATATCGGAACCATTCACATTCTTTACGATGAGGTCGTTGAATTCTTCTTCGGTATTCAGTTTACCAAAAGTGCGTATCGACAATTCGGTGGCATCGCCGGAGATCTTACCCGAAGGTAATTCCACATTCTCTTTCAGCAGGGCGGTTTGTACATCGGCCGGGGTAAGTGCAAAAGCGCTTAGTTTAGCAGGAGAGAACCAGATACGCATGGCGTATTTCTTTTCGCCCCATATCACCACGTTACTTACGCCCGGAACGGTTTGTAAACGCTCCACGATATTATTGTTTGCAAATTCGGTTATCTGTAACGAGTTACGGATATTACTCTGCAGCAGCATGATGATCACCGGGTCGTTGCTGTTATCGGCTTTTGATACCACCGGTGGTGCATCCAGGTCGCTGGGCAGTGAACGGGTAGCCTGCGATACTTTATCACGGACATCGTTGGCTGCTTCTTCGAGGTTGGAGCCTAATACAAACTCAACCGTGATGTTGCTGCTGCCCTGTGAACTTTGGGAAGAGATATTTTTAATACCGGCAATACCGTTGATGGCTTTTTCAAGCGGTTCGGTGATCTGTGTTTCAATGATCTCGGCATTGGCGCCCGGGTAGGAGGTACGGACACTGATGTTTGGAGGATCAAGCGCCGGAAAATCACGAATACCCAGGAAATAAAAACCAATGCCCCCGAACACCACGATGAGGATGTTGAGTACAATGGCAAATACGGGTCTTCGTAAACTGAATTCTGAAATGTTCATGCCGCCTACTTATTTATTTTAGTTATAGAAACCTTTGCATCGGGTTTAAGACTCATCAGCCCGGTGGTGATCACCGTATCGCCTTCTTTTACGCCGCTTATTATCTGCACAAAAGCAGAATCCCTGAGACCGGTAACCACGTCGGCAAAGCTGGCAACTCCGCTGCGGTAAATGATCACTTTCTTACCACGTGCCTGCGGCAATATGGACTGACTGGGCACCATCAGCCCGTTGGGATCGGTATTAAAGTTGGTGGCCACTTTTGCAAAAGTGCCCGGTAATAATTTCCCGTCGTTATTGGTAACCACGGCCCTGATGTTGAGGCTGCGGGTGTTCTCTGCCACACCCGATTCAGCGGCTATGACTTTTGCGGTATATGTTTTTGAATTTCCTTCAGTGGTGAAGTTGACCGACTGACCGATAGTAAAACTGTTGCTGAATTTTTCCGGTAAGGTGAAATCCAGTTTTAACTGGTTATTCTGCCGGATGGTGGTTAATGTGGTTGCCGGGCTGATATAGGCGCCGGCGCTTATATTCTTCAAACCAAGGGTGCCGCTGAAGGGCGCTCTTATTTCGGTGCGGCTGATATTGGTGCGAACAATTTCCATATCGGCCTTAATGGTGTTTACCTGTAAAGCGCTGAGGTCGTATTCCTGCTGGCTCACGCCGTCTATCTTACGCAGTTCACCCATACGGCTTACGGTTTGTTCGGCCACGGCCAGCTGTACCTGTAATTTTTTCAATTGAGCCTGCAGGTCGCCATCAAAGATTTTAGCAAGTAAGGTGCCTTTACCAACCACTTTTCCTTCGTTGAGGTTGAGGTAAACAAGCCTGCCCGAAATTTCGGGATGAATCTCTGTTTCTTCATTGGGAATGATGGAGCCGGGCAGTTCGGCTTTATCGGTTACCGTCATGGTTTTAACGATATAGCCCTCTACTTTCATTGCCTGGGGTTTGGGAGCAGCAGGGGTATCTGCTTTTTTATCGCTTCCCTTGCAGGAGAAGAGAAAAAAAGCGGAAAGTAGCATGCTGCTTAAAAAATAAATGCTGCGAAAGAATAGTTTCACCTGGTTTTAGTTTGATTCAGGCGATAAAATTAAGGCATAATCAACAGCGATAACATTTTTTTATATAGCCGGTCGTCCTATTCTAATGAC
>DAOQRQ010000105.1:0-8733 GCA_035355815.1 Ferruginibacter sp.
ATTGAACCAGTTCACATAGCGGTCTCTTCCATCGGGATTTAAGCAGGGGTCAATGATCACCACCGTATTCTTCAGCCATTCTTTTGTTTGAGCATTGGCGGGATTCAATAATTCGTATAAGGTCTTCATCGAAACTTCCGAAGAACTTGCTTCATTACCATGCACATTAAAACTCAGCCAAACGATCGCCGGTGCCGAAAGGTCTGCCGGTTTATCTTTCAGCATACCGGTAAGCCGCAGGTTATTCCTGCGGATCTCTTCCAGCCTTGTCATATTCTCTGCCGAAGAAACAAAGGCCAGTAACAGTTCCCTGCCTTCATTGGTTTCGCCATATTTTTCCAGCTTCATCAGCTGCGGCATGGCAGCAACTGTTTGATTGAAGTAGTTTACGATCTTGTAGTGTGGGGTGAATTTGCTCCCAAGCGGGTAACCCAAAAATTCATCCGGCGACTTTAACTGTGCCGTAGCAGTCATGCTCATTAAAAGCAGCCCTGCAAAAATTGTTTTAACTCTCATCTTATTTGTTTGTTGACAAAGAAGGCAGTTGGCCATTCTCATAAATATTCCGTGAAAATAAAGAAAGCAGTTGATTTGTATCTACCATCTGTAATGTTAAATATGACAGCAATAAAGTAATTTCGGTTTACAAAAACCGGGTATGATAATCAGAAAGATATTTTTAAGCATTCTTTTTAGTACCATTACGCTTACTCCTGCTTTTTCTCAGCCCAAAAAGATCAATGGGCGTAATTATTCCATTCAGAAGAGCATAACCTGCAGGAAGGGAGCGGTGGTATCGGCACATCCACTGGCAAGTATGGTTGGGCTTGATATTTTAAAACAGGGAGGAAATGCGTTTGATGCGGCCATTGCCACCCAACTGGCACTGGCCGTTGTTTATCCTGCCGCCGGCAATATCGGCGGGGGTGGTTTTATGGTGGCCCATTTAAAGAACGGCAGCAACATCTGCCTCGATTACCGGGAAAAAGCGCCGGCCCGGGCCAGCAGGGATATGTACCTGGATAAAGACGGCAATGCACAAATGAATTTATCGCAGTACGGGCACCTGGCTTCGGGCGTACCCGGTACGGTAGCTGGTTTATTTGCCACTATGAAATATGCAAAACTCCCCTTTTCAAAATTGATACAGCCGGCTATTGACCTGGCAGAAAATGGTTTTGCCATTACGGCTTCACAGGCTTCTTCTTTTAATTACAACCGGAAAGAATTCCTGGAACAGAACAGATCAACGCCGGCATTTGTAAAAGAAGAAAAATGGAAGGCGGGCGACCTGCTGATACAAAAAGAACTTGCCAATACATTGAAGCGGATACGGGACCATGGACAAAAAGGTTTTTATGAAGGAGAAACAGCAAGGCTCATCGTGGAAGAGATGCAGAAAGGAAATGGCATCATTTCTCTGGATGACCTGAAAAATTATGAAGCAAAAGAAAGGCCTGCGGTGGATTATGCGTACAAAGGTTACCGCATCATTTCCATGCCCCTGCCAAGCAGCGGCGGGCTGATCGTTCAACAGATGCTGAAGATGATAGAACACAGGAACATTGTGGCGATGGGATTTCAAACCGCCGAATCGGTTCAACTGATGACCGAAGTGGAACGCAGGGCTTATGCAGACCGGGCTGAATTTTTAGGCGACCCGGATTTTGTAAAAGTGCCGGTTAAGACATTGGTAAGCGATGCCTATTTAAAAGAACGGATGAAAGACTATGAACCCGGCAAGGCAGGCAACAGTAAACTTACAGGGGCCGGCACCATAAAAGAAAGTGAGGAGACCACTCATTTAAGTGTGACGGATGCCTATGGAAATGCCGTGGCAGTTACCACTACATTGAACGATGGTTATGGAAGCCATACCATTGTTGCCGGCGCCGGCTTTATTTTAAACAACGAGATGGATGACTTCAGTGTAAAGCCCGGCGTACCCAATATGTACGGTGCATTGGGTAATGATAAGAATGCCATTGCCCCTGCCAAGCGAATGCTGAGCAGCATGACCCCCACCATTGTATTAAAGAATAACGAACCTTATTTAGTAGTGGGCACCCCTGGCGGAACCACCATACCCACCAGCGTATTTCAAACATTAGTGAATATACTGGAGTTTAACATGAGTGTTGAAGATGCAGTGAACAAACCAAAATTCCATCACCAATGGTCGCCCGACAGGATCGATATTGAAAAAGATTTTCCGGAAGACGTGAAGAAAAAACTGGAAGCGATGGGATACCAGGTAAAAGTGAGGGAAGCGATCGGGAGAACGGAAGTGATACAAATAAATTATCCTTCGGCTCCGCTCAGGAATTCTTCGGCTCCGCTCAGGAATCCTTCAACAAAACCCAGGAGCATCATTGCCGTTGGTGATAAACGGGGCGATGATGATGCAAGAGGTTATTGATCTTTTTCTCACCGCAGCGAACAGGAGTTAAAGAGGCAGTGCAGCATTAATCAAAGGATCTCTGCGAAAACTCCGCCCCTCTTTTTTCCGCGGTTAAAAATAAAAACTATGTCACTAAGTAATTTATTTCTCGGATCAGCCATCAAACGTTTAACCTATTACAAAGAACTTGCTGATAAAACCTTTGTCCAATTAACCGACAACGACTTCCATTATCAGCCCAACGAAGCAAGCAACAGCATTGCCATCATTATGCAGCATATGGCGGGTAATATGCTGAGCCGCTGGACGGACTTTTTAACCACCGATGGCGAAAAAGAGTGGCGCAACCGGGATATTGAATTTGAAGAACAGCACCTCAGCAAAGAGCAGTTGATCGCATATTGGGAAAAGGGCTGGGCCTGTTGCCTCGGCGCTATTTCCTCTTTAACAGAAGAAGACCTTGGCAAAACCATTTATATCCGCAGCGAGGGTTTACCGGTGCCGGATGCCATCAACCGGCAACTGGCGCATTATCCCTATCACGTGGGGCAGATCATTTACATTGGCCGGATGATAAAGAACGAAAACTGGCAGAACCTGTCCATTCCCAAAGGAAATTCGGAGCAGTTCAATAAAGAAATGAATCAAAAGAAATAACGCTCTTTTCCTTATCCTCCACTTGTTTCATTAATCCCTTGTTAACCCCTGCTGTTGCAAAAGAAAGGGTAAAGTTTGGTATTGAATTTGCCTTTAGAGGGCGAATAATTACTTTTACATATAATAAATCGCCCTGCCTAGATTCCTGAACATATCAAAATGGTTTTTACTCTCGCTGGTAGCATGGGCAGCGCTTATCATCATCTTTATTTTTACCTGGCCCATATCCAAATGGCTGTTTGCTGTTTTATTGCTGGCCTGGGTGGTTGGATGGGCCTTCCTGTTCCGGAAAATAAAGCATAAGACCTGGTTCTTTCTTCTCCTCATCATCCTGCTTTTATCGGGCTGGGGCATCCTTCACCTCAACTCCGTACAAAACTGGCTGGTCGCAAAAGTATCTGCAACACTTTCGAAAAATCTTAAAACAACCGTTTCCGTCCGTCATGTGGATTTCAGTTTATTCAGCAAAATGACAGTAGAGGGCGTATTGGTGGAAGACCGGAGGAAAGACACGTTGTTATATGCCGGTTCACTCAAAGTGAATATCAGCGACTGGTTCTTCTTAAAAGATAAACCGGTTTTAAAATATATCGGGCTATCGGATGCGGTCATCAACCTCAACCGTACTGATTCCATATGGAATTACCAGTTCCTGGTTGACTATTTTTCTTCCCCAAAAAGCAGCGGCTCAAAACAACAAACCCTGCAGATAGACCTGAAAGAGCTTGATCTGAAAAATATCTCATTCAACAGTATTGATAAATGGTTTGGGCAGGACATGAAAGCTTCCCTGAAAAAAGGAACGCTTACCGCAGATGAATTTGATCTTTTAAAAAAAACAATAACGATCAACAAGATCGATCTTGATCAACCTGTTTTTTCGCTGTACGATTACCAGGGCAATAAACCGGTAACAGGCATTCGTCCGCCCAGTTCTGCATCGCTCACCGAACCTGGGCAATTGCAATGGAATAAAGAAGGATGGACATTGAGTGCAACCAATATCCATATTACCGATGGAATGTTCAGCAATGATAAAGAAACGCCCCGGGCGCCTTATACCGGTCAGTTCGACGGATTCCATTTACAATTCGCTCAAATAAACGGCAACCTCAGTAATGTGCTTTTTGCAAAAGACACGATCTCGGTGAATATAAAACTGTCTACCCGGGAAAAAAGCGGTTTTGAAGTAAAAGAGCTTATTGCAAAAATGAACATAACGCCTTCGGTGATGGAGTTTACCGGCCTGGACATTAAAACAGAAAAAAGCAGGATCGGGAATTATTACGCCATGCGCTATGAGAGTTTCAATGCCGATATGGCCAATTTCATTCACAACATTGTGCTGGAAGGGAATTTCGAGAACAGTCATATTCACAGCGACGACATCGCCTACTTTGCTCCGCAGTTAAAAACATGGAACCGTGTTTTATATTTCCAGGGTAAGGCAAAAGGCACCATTGATAATCTTTCGGCCAGGAACCTGAACATTAAAAGCGGCAATACCAGCATAAAAGGTAACATCGCCTTACGGGGATTGCCTGATATAGAAAATACCTTCATTGACTTTAAATCGGAAGACCTGCTTACCAATTATACCGACCTGGTTACGCTGGTTCCTTACCTGAGAACGATCAAACAGCCACAACTGAACCAGTTAAGCACCATCCGTTTTAAAGGCAACTTCACCGGTTTTATAAAAGACTTTGTGGCTTATGGCAATATCAGCACCAACCTGGGCAATGTAAATGCGGATATAAACATGAAGCTCCGCAATGTGAATGTGCCTACCTATTCCGGTAAGATCTCTTCGGCCGGTTTTAACCTCGGCCGGTTCTTCAACAATACCCAGCTGGGCAATGTAGCTTTCAGCGGGCAGGTAAGAGGAAAGGGATTCAGCCTGAAGGAACTCAATGCCGATTTCAATGGTAAAGTGCAGCAGCTTGCTTTTTCCGGTTACACCTACCAGAACATAACGCTGAACGGAACTTTTATAAAGAACCTGTTCACCGGCCGGCTTGATATTGATGACCCCAACCTGAAGATCTCAAACCTCAACGGTTCCATCAGCCTGCTGGGCGATAAAACAGAATTCAACTTTGATGCCGACCTGCAGAAAGCAAACCTGCAGCAACTGCATTACAGTAAACAGCTTTTTATGCTGTCGGGAAAACTGAACCTGAATTTTGCCGGCAACAATATTGATGATTTCCTGGGCACCGCTAAAATATACAATGCCGAACTGTGGCACGATACCAGCCGCCTCTCTTTTGATTCATTGATCTTACGGTCGCTGATGGTTGACGATAAAAAAATGCTTACCGTTCAAAGCAATGAACTGGAAGGAAATTTAACGGGCAGTTTTAAAGTGCTTGAATTACCCGATGCCTTCAAAGTATTTTTAAACCGCTACTACCCTGCCTACATTGAAAAGCCAGGCAGGCGGGTAAGCGACCAGGATTTTTCATTTTACATTAAAACCAGGCAGGTAGATGACTATGTAAAACTGCTGGATAAAAAACTGGGCGGCTTTAATAACTCCACCTTCTCCGGCAATCTTAAACTGGCGAAGAATGAAATGAATGTAAACGCCAGCGTTCCCGAATTCAGTTACGACGGAAAAAGGTTCTCCAATGTTGACCTGGTAAGCAGGGGAAACTTAGACAGCCTGAATGCAACCATCTCGGTAAGTGATGTGGGATTGAGCGATAGTTTTCACCTTCCCAACACCCGGCTTGTACTGAGTGCAAGAAACGATATCTCAAACATCCAGCTTACCACCAGCGCCAGTAAAACACTGAGTGAAGCAAAATTCAATGCCAGTGTGCAAACACTTTCAGATGGTGTACGCATCCACCTCTTCCCTTCTTCCTTTATACTGAATGATAAAAAATGGAATCTTGAAAAAGACGGGGAGATCACGGTACGGCGGTCGTACATCGACGCAAAGGGCGTGCGCTTTACCCAGGGCGACCAGGAGATCGTGATCGACACCGAACTGGATGAACTGACAGATCATACGAACCTTGTGGCCAAACTCCGGAAGGTGAACATCAATGATTTCACCCCGCTGTTCATGGCTCAGCCCAGGCTTGAAGGAATTATTACCGGCACCGTAAAACTGAAGGATCCATTCGGAAAACAGGTCATTGAATACGATGCCCGGGCGGAAAATGTAAGGGTGGATAATAAAGATATCGGCACGGTAAATGTAAAAGGAGATGTGAACACGTCTACCGGCCTGGTAAAAGTAAAAGCGGATGCAGACGGAAAAGATTACAAATTCAATTTCGACGGCATTTACAATTACAAGGATACAACCGGTAACCAAATGGATATTGCGTTCAGCTCCGAACGTTTCGACATCAGCATGCTGGACAATTATATGGGCGGCATCTTCAGCAACATGCAGGGCAATGCGGTAAGCGACCTGCGGGTAAAAGGCGGGGGCGATCATAAATACATCACCGGAAGTGTGGCGGTAGAAGGCGGTTCATTTAAAGTAAAATACACACAGGTTAAATACAAATTCGACAACGAGACCATCATCTTCAACCCCGATGAAATTGACCTGGGCACCATCCAGTTAAAAGATACATTGAATAACAGCGGTACCGCCAGCGGAAAGATTCAGCATAATTTTTTCAATGACTTTGGATTCGACAATATGCGGTTTCAAACCAACAAAATGCTGTTGCTGAATACCACGAAAAGAGACAACAGCCAGTTTTACGGCAAAGTGGTGGGTAAGGCAGTGATGACATTGGACGGACCGATTACCGATATGCGGATGGACATAACCGGTGAACCATCTCCCACCGACAGCAGCCATATCTATATCCCCACCAGTAGCAGCCAGGAGATCGGAAGCGTGGATTATATCCAGTTCATCCAATACGGAAGTAAAATGGAAGATGAGTTTACCCGGAAAAAAGAAAGCAACCTGTTCATCAACATGAACCTTACAGCAAACCCTGCCTGCAAAGTGGATGTGATACTGGACGAGACCCTCGGCGATGTGATAAAAGGAAAAGGAAACGGCTTGCTGAATATCCGGGTAGGAACAAAAGAACCGCTTACCATACGGGGTAACTTTGACATCACGGAAGGAGAATACACCTATAATTTTCAAACCATTCTTAAAAAATATTTTACCATCGAAAAAGGTTCGTCCATTCTATGGAACGGCGATCCCTATCTTGCACAGATCAATATTGATGCAAAATACATTGCTGAAAAAGTTAACCTGAATAATATCTCTCCCTCACTCCGGCAGAAAGGAGATCTTACCATCATTGCACATTTAAAGGGAGTACTGAACAAACCCGATATCAGTTTTGATTTTGCCCTGCCCACAACCATTCAGCCTGACTTTATTGCGGAGAAAAAACTGGATGACATAAAAAATGATAAAAACGAACAGCTTAAGCAGGTAGCTTCGTTATTGCTGCTGAATACATATATTTCAGGGAACGAAAGTTTTTTAACAGGTAACAACACCATTGGCATTGCCGCAAACACCATTGGCCAGATCCTTTCCAATGCACTCAGCACAACCTTCAGCAGGTTCTTGCAAAAGGCGCTCAATGATAATACCATCTCTACCTATTTTGATGTTAGTCCGAGTCTTGACCTGAAGAACTCTGTTTCGCAATTGCAGGGTGCCGCCAAATTCGGCATCACCAAAAGCTACCTCAACGGTAAACTTATTATTTCGCTGGGCGGAAACCTGGATTACAATAATCCCTATCTCACCAATACCAACCTCCTCATTACGCCGGATTTTACAGCAGAATGGTTATTGAGTAAAGACGGAAAGCTCCGGATCGTGGGATTCAGGAAGACCAATATCGATTATACCTTTGGCCAGCGCAACCGGCAGGGAATAAGCCTAACCTACAAAAGTGATTTCGACAGGTTCTCCGACCTGTTCGGTCCCAATGAAGAAAAGAGAAAGAAACGGCTGGCTGCCAAACTGCATGAGGATAATACGCAGCCTGTTCAATAAGTATTACGGCCTGTTCAATATCTCGTGACCAAGTTTATCTCTTTTGGTGGTTAAGTATTTTTCGTTGTGCGGATTTGATTTTATTTCAATGGGAATTTTTTCCACTACTTCCAGTCCGTAACCAAGCAGGCCGGCACGTTTGCGTGGGTTGTTGCTCATCAGTTTCATTTTGCTGATACCCATGTGGCGTAATATCTGTGCGCCTACGCCGTAATCCCGTTCATCCATATCAAAGCCCAGTTCCAGGTTGGCTTCCACAGTATCCATTCCCTGTTCCTGCAGTTTGTATGCTTTCAGTTTATTGATAAGGCCAATGCCCCTTCCCTCCTGGTTCATATAAAGTACCAGGCCCTTGCCTTCCGCTTCTATCATCTTCATGGCATGGTGCAACTGGTCGCCGCAATCGCAACGCAGAGAACCGAGTATATCGCCTGTCATACAGCTGCTGTGAACCCTCACCAGTACCGGTTCATCTTTTTTCCAGTCGCCTTTCTTCAAAGCCATGTGTACCTCACCGGTATTCAGTTGTTCAAAAGCAACCAGTTCAAAGGTTCCGTACCGGGTAGGAAGCTGAACCCGTACTTCTTCTTTTATCAATGTCTCCTGCTGCAGGCGGTATTCGATCAGGTCTTTTATAGATATCAGTTTCAGCTCAAATTTCTTTGCG
>DAOQRQ010000106.1:0-8729 GCA_035355815.1 Ferruginibacter sp.
GCCCGATATGCCTGTACGGTGGTGCATGTTTGTACCAGGGGATAATACCAAAGCGATTATTGCCACAGAAGCCGGTGTTTACCTGACCCAATTGATTAATGGCGGATCTACGGCCTGGATACCCAGTCCAACCTTCCCTACTGTACGAACAGACATGCTTCAATACAGAAGTTCCGATGGTATTGTGGCTGCAGCCACACATGGCCGCGGACTGTGGACACAACCTATTCTTTCTCTTCTTCCGGCCAATAAATTCTTATTACGTGGAAGATGGAATGGAAACATTACAGAACTGGAATGGGATTATACAAGCACAGCGCCGGGAGCCGTAATGGACATTGAGGTTTCTGATGATGCCGTACATTTTTCAAGTGTTGGTTCTGTAAATGCAAAGAATGCCAACAACAGTTACAACTTCAAACACACGCCTGCCCAAACAAAAGTGTTTTACCGGATAAAAAGTAAAGAATCAGGCGGGCTGATCAGGTATTCAAATACCATCAGGCTCTTTAAATCTGGCAACGACAGGAATGTGGGGATCACCAGCCTGTATCCTAATCCTGTTCAAAATGATCTGAATGCCGGGTTTATAGCAAATAAAGGCAGGGTCACTTACTTCATCACTTCACTCAGCGGACAAACTGTTTGGAAAAAAGAAGAAGACCTGCAATTCACAGGTGGCTATACCCGCAACTGGAACTTCAGCTCACTGGGATCCGGTACGTATATCTTCACCATCGTATCGGGGAATAATAAAACTTCGCAGAAATTCATAAAGCAATAAACTGAGAACAATATAAAAAGGGCGGGAAATATTCCCGCCCTTTTTATTTCAGTAACTGAGTGCTTTTTACTGCCCCCTTCTTAACCTGGGCCGAACGTTTTGCTGCCGTTGATTACGGATTTCGAGCAACTTGCGTTTAAACTCCCCATCCATGCGGAAGAACCTGTCGCAGCGGCTGGCACCGATTATACGGCTGAAATTATCCTGGTATCTCTTCTTCACATCCAGGTAAGCCTGTTGCTTCTGAAGCTCAGGCAGGTCTTTATTAACTGACTTGATGTCGTTTTCAAACTGGGTATGCACCGGCCAGAATTTCTGCGCCTCATCCGGCGTAAGGTCCAGTTGTTTTGTGACATAGGCAACATACAATGCTTTAATATCCTGAACCTTTTTATTTTCATCCGCTTCCTGCGCTTTTGCAAAAGAAAAGCCGGTTAAAACCAGGGTTAGTATAAGTAGATATTTTTTCATGATCTTGTTTTAATTTTTTGAATCTCCTAAATTGATACTGTTTAAATAATTATCTAATGCTTTTTCATCAAGTAAATATTCTTCTTCTGATGGCAATTCGTTTGCATCAACACTGTTGGCCACCAACGCCGTTTTCACATCGCTTCCGCTCGCCTCCAGGTATTTTACGATCTCATCATCAGAAAGCTTTGAAAGTTCCTGGTCAACATCTTCGATCTTCAGGCCGGCGGTAACATACTCGGGTAATTTGCTGTTACCCGAAGGATTGGTGAACTTAAAAACGCCCAATGCCATCACCCCGGTAAAAACTGCTGCCACTGCATATTTAAAGAATGTAGTAGTGCGCCTTTTCATTACCACCACTTTTGCCTGCGGCTGAACCTTGTTCAGTACTTCTTGGCCCAGGCTTTCAAAATATCCCTGCGGTACTTCAAATACATTTTCATTTTGAATGCTGTAGAGCATGGGCGATAAAGTACGCAGCTCATCGGCAGCACTTTCGTTCTTTACTTTGGCAAGAACGCTGTCAGAAAGACCTTCAAAATATCCTTGGGGAACATAAAATACATTTTCCTGCTGAAGGCTGTAAAGCATCGGAGATAATATCCTTAATTCGTCGGCTGCACTTTCACTTTTTACTTTGGCAAGAATGGTTTCCGCCAGGCTTTCAAAATATCCGTCCGGAACGTCTGCTGTTTTAGCCGCTGAAGAATCAATTTCTGTGATCCCTTTTTCATACCCGATGCCTGCCACAATATCCTCACTCAGTCTTTCAAAATAACCTTCAGGAACGGTAAAAACATTTACCTTTTCCATGGCTGCAAGTACCGGGCTCAGTTCTTTTAATTCATTCAATATGTCATTCGTGCTTTCCATCTACGCTTTTCAGACGTTTTTAATTGCTAAAAGTTTAACTATTCAGTATAAAATCCTCAATTTTTTTCACCGCATGATGATAACTTGCCTTTAATGCCCCTTCACTGGTCTCCAGCACTTTGCTCATTTTTTCATAAGGCATTTCATCGTAATACCTGAGGTTAAACACAATCCGTTGCTTTTCAGGCAATTGCTGTATGGCAACCTGTAATTTCCACTCCAGTTTATTGGCATCAAAATGCTTGTCGGCTTTCAACCGGTTGCTCAACCCGTTTTCTACGTCGCTCAGCGAAACCGAAGCCCTTTTTTTCTGTTGTTCCAGGAATGTAAGGCTTTCATTGGTGGCGATGCGGTAAAGCCAGGTATAAAGCTGGCTGTCCTCCCTGAAATTTTCCAGCGCATTCCACACTTTAATGAACATATTCTGCAATACGTCATTGGCGTCTTCATGAGATACCACCATACGCCGGATATGCCAGTAAAGTTTTTCCTGGTATTTTTTAATGATGAGGGTAAAACTGCGTTCTTTGGTAGCAGGTTCCCTGAACTGCATAAGCAGTTCTTTGTCGTCTATTTGTTCTTTCATAAAGGTTGAGCAGGGGTAAAAATAAAAAAACCAATCCTAAGATTGGCTTTTCCTGCAAAAGTTTAATTGGGGGTCACTTCCTCGAAATGACTTTTTCGGCTGCAGCCACAATATTACTTGTGTCGAGACCGTATTTTGTAAGCAATTCAGTGGGTTTTCCACTTTCGCCAAAAGTATCGTTTGTGCCAATGTACTCAATAGGTACGGGGCAATGCTTAGCTGCTGCCTGTGCAATACTGTCTCCCAATCCGCCAATGATATTGTGTTCCTCTGCTGTTACAGCGCATTTTGTTTTGCTTAAAGAAGCTATCACAGCCGCTTCATCCAGGGGTTTTATGGTATGGATGTTGATCAGGTCAACACTTATCCCCTTTTCCTGCAGTGCTTTTGCTGCTTCAATGGCTTTCCATACCAGGTGACCGCAGGCAAATATGGAAACATCCGATCCCACAGAGAATTGCTGGGCCTTGCCGATAACAAAATCCGCTTCGGTGGTAAATATGGGCCATACCGGGCGGCCAAAGCGTAAATAAACCGGTCCTTCGTAATTGGCAATGGCCATGGTAGCAGCCTTTGTCTGGTTATAATCTGCCGGAACGATCACGGTCATACCCGGTAACATCTTCATCAGTCCGATATCTTCTAATATCTGGTGTGTGGCGCCGTCTTCTCCCAGGGTAAGCCCGGCATGAGAGGCGCATATCTTTACATTCTTTCCGCTGTAGGCAATGCTCTGGCGTATCTGGTCGTAAACCCTGCCGGTAGAAAAATTAGCGAATGTGGTTGTATATGGAATTTTTCCTCCGATGGTGAGCCCGGCTGCAATACCCATCATATTGGCTTCAGCAATACCGCACTGGATAAAGCGCTCAGGAAATTCTTTCATAAAACCATTCAGTTTCAGGGATCCTGCCAGGTCGGCGGTGAGCGCTATAATATTCGGATTCTTCCGGGCTGCTTCCAAAATACCGTCTCCAAAACCGCTGCGGGTGTCTTTATTTCCGGAAACCTGGATATCGTTGAGCATACTATAAAAAAATTTAGGGCTGTTTTATAATTGCCGCAAAGTAAAAGAAAGATTTGCAGGGTGGCAAAACAGAATGAAAAAGTTGCCAACATAGTATCAAAGTAATTGAACGACGATAACCAGATGAAGGAATTAAACAATATCAGTTCAGCCCGGCATTTTTTGTATTGAAAATGTGGTCGTCTTCTTTCAGCTTCAGTTCCCATTTCCAGGCAGTAGCCATCATATCGCTGAGGCTGTATCTGGGGTTCCAGCCAAGAATATTCCTTGCCTTATCATTGTTGGCATAAATAGCAACCACATCGCCGGGGCGGCGTGGACCAAGTTTATAATTCAGTTTTACCCCGCTTTGCTTTTCAAATTCATTGATGATCTCCAGCACGGTAAGTCCGTTTCCGGTACCCAGGTTAAAAACTTCGCAATTGCTGTTGTTCTTATTCTGAAGCAAGTAATTAAAGGCCAGTGTATGCGCATGGGCTATATCGCAAACATGAATATAATCCCGTACACAGCTTCCGTCTTTTGTGGGGTAATCGTTTCCGTATACCTGCATCATGGGCAATTTACCGATGGCGGTTTGCGTAATGGCCGGAACTAAATTCTGAGGTTTACCCAACGGCAATTCTCCCAATAATGCAGAGGGATGAGCACCTACCGGGTTGAAATAACGAAGCAGGATAGCCTTGCTGCCGTTGCAGTTAACCGCTTCCTGAACAATTCGTTCGCCCATTTGCTTGGTGGCGCCGTAAGCAGACTCTGCTGTTTTCATCGGGCTTTCTTCGGTAACAGGTATCGTATCGGGGTTACCATAAACGGTGCAGGAAGAAGAGAAAACAAAATTATCGACCCCGAACTCATCGGCGCATTTTAAAATATTGATGAGGGAGTTGAGGTTATTTTCAAAATAAAGCAGCGGCTTTTGTACCGACTCGCCTACCGATTTGTAAGCAGCGAAATGAATAATACCGTTGATATCCGGGTTTTCCTGGAAGATGGCGAACGTGTCGTCGTAGATGCAAAGGTCAACCTTATAATTCTTCACTTTTTTGCCGGTGATCTTTTCAACCGACTCCAGGATGGTATCGCTGCTGCGGGAATTATTATCGGCAGAGATCACGTCAAATCCGTTCTCGATCAGGTCTACAATGGTATGAACACCAATATAGCCGCATCCGCCGGTAACAAGAATTTTATTCATGTTGCAAAGAAAACAAAAAATCACTCACAACAATGAGTGATTTTTTTAAATACGGAATAAGGTTTATTTAATGAAGAAGTGTATAATATAAAAGATACCGGCTGCCAATAAACCGCTCACAGGAATGGTCAGTATCCATGCCCAGAGAAGGTTTACCGTAACGCCCCAACGCACTGCCGACAAACGTTTGGTAGCGCCAACCCCCATAATAGAACCGGTAATGGTATGCGTGGTGGAAACAGGTATTCCCATTTGCCCGGTAAAGAATAAGGTGAATGCACCCGCCGTTTCTGCCGCCACTCCTTCCAAAGGAGTAACCTTGGTGATCTTGGTTCCCATGGTTTTCACGATCTTCCATCCGCCGCTCATGGTTCCCAAACCAATGGCCAGGTAACAGGCTACCGGAACCCAGTTGGGCAGGTCAGAAAAATTCTGGATGCTGCCGCTGGCGATCAATGCCGCACCAATGATACCCATCACTTTCTGGGCATCGTTGCCGCCATGGCCAATACTGAAGGCCGCCGAACTGAAAAGCTGCAGCTTCTTGAACATATTGGCAACTTTAAAGGCCGTGGGTGTTCTTATCTTCTCTACATATAAATAAACCAGGCAAAAGAAAACAGAAGTGAAGATGATGCCCCAAACGATCGAACCATTATCCGCTTTATCAATGTCTTTAGCCAGCGCTTTTTCAATACTGAACCCCTCAATTTTCTTTTTCACTTTTTCCCGGTTGGCATCTTTGATCGGGTAAATAGCATTCAATGCAAGCAGCGTACTGTCGATGGTTATTTCTTTATTGAAATATTTTTTTAATGGGTCTTTGTATTTTTCGGTAATGTTTTTTGCCACATTGTATTCCGCTTTTATCTTTTCATCATCAACCGATTTTGCTTCCAGCACCAGGAAGTCGTTCGCATTACGTACGTCGTCTTTTAAGCGGCTGGCTTCAATGTCTTTCAGCCATCCTTCGTCAGATGCTTTTTTTGCAATTCCTTTAGCACCCAGTTTATCAAAATCCTCCACCAGCGCTCCTATCTTTTCATAATTCGGCAAGGCCTTATCCAGTTTTTCCTTTGCGGTATTGTATGCTGCCAGGGCCACTGTATCGTTTGGATTTGCTTCTTTCCTCCCCAGCGATTCCTTTACTTCTTTTTTGTACTTATCGATCTTTAAAAACTTCTGAAGATTTTCATCCATTTTGCTGGTCTCGAATTTATCGAAGAGCATAACGGTTAAAAGCGTAGCCAGAGCGATGATCCCGATACGGGCCCATATATTCCGCATAATGGTGACAATGGTGATAAAAATGGATATGACCATCCCAATAATGGGCGCCAGGAAAATAAATATAACCGTATTGATAATGATTCCTGATTCCACGATCTTACCCCAACTGAATCCCAGCCCCTTCTGCATCAATGCATGGGCTATGGCTGCGCCGGCAAAGGCGCCGATAAGGGTATGGGAAGAGGAAGATGGAATACCATACCACCACGTTAACAGGTTCCAGAAGATCGCAGCGATAAGCCCGGATAAGATCACCGGCAGCGTTATGAATTCTTTATTCACTGTTTTGCTGATGGTATTGGCAACCGCATGATCTTTAAAAATAAAATAGGCCACACAGTTGAAAATGGCCGCCCAAACCACCGCCTGGAAAGGGGTAAGCACTTTGGTGGAAACTACGGTAGCTATTGAATTGGCCGCATCGTGAAAGCCGTTGATGTAGTCGAATATCAAGGCCAGGGCTATAATTATTATTACTAAAGTCATGTTTATACAGGTTAATGGTTCATGGTTAATAGTTGATGGTTCATGGTAGGCGCCGCTATGAACTATGAACCATTCACTATAAGCTATGCGTATTTCACAATTATGCTTTCTATCACATTCGCCGCATCTTCACATTTATCCGTAACGATCTCCATTACCTGGTATATCTCTCTTTTCTTGATCACTTCTTTGGCATCGGGTTCTTCGGCAAAGAGCTTTTCAATGCTCATATCAAAAATATCGTCGCCCTGGTTCTCAATACTGTTGATGGTAACCAATGCATCGGTCACCTGGCGCATGTTCTTCATATTGCGCAGTTCTTTAACAGCTGCATGTACTGCTACGCATCCCTGTGCAATGATATCGGCCATTTTATGAATGCCCGTATCGTTGGGGTTTACCCGGTAAAAATTTATTTTTTTGGCAGAAGCCTGTATATAGTCAGCAATATCATCCAGTGCCGAAGCCAGGTAGTGAATGTCTTCCCGGTCAAAAGGGGTGATGAAATTCCTTCCCAGTTCGGTAAATATCTGGTGGGTGTAATCATCATTTGCATGTTCCATATCCTCAATTTCCTTGATCAGTTTCGCCCGTTCATCAAAATCGGGTTCGTGAACAACCTCTTTCAGTTTCTCTCCCATTTTTACCAATACATCCACCACGCTTTCAAACAGCTGGAAGAAGACCCTGTCTTTCGGTAAGAAGATTTTCAGAATTGAATTTAAGCCTGCCATAAGTATGCTTTTTTTTGCTGCAAAGGTTAGGTTTTAGGGCATACAAAACAGGCGCCCGGAAAAATGGTAATGATTTATTAACACAGAGGTAATATTAAATTGTTATTCCTTTGCGGTCAAATTTGCTAAATGCTTAAGAAAACACTGCCCTTGCTGGCTTTACTGCTTGTATTATGCCAGTTTACGAAAGCCCAGTTTTTGATGGATATGGTGGATACCACTAAGGAAACGGGCAAGGGTTTACTCGCTGTTTACAAAAAATTCGATCACCTCCGTATTGGCGGATACATCCAGCCCCAGTTCCAGGTAGCTTCTGCAAAGGGGGCAAAAAATTTTGAAGGGGGTGATTTTTCTGCACAGGTCAGCAACCGCTTCATGCTACGCCGCAGCCGGGTGCGTATCGACTATATTCATTTTGGTAAAGACAGCAAACCCGGTGTACAGATCGTTTTTCAATTTGATGCCAATGAACGGGGGTTTACCGTGAGGGATGTTTGGGGCAGGATCGTTGAAAATAAATTCAAACTGTTTTCTTTTACCACCGGTATGTTTGCCCGGCCTTTTGGTTATGAAGTGAACCTCAGCAGCAGCGACCGGGAAAGCCCCGAAAGAGGCCGCATGAGCCAACTGCACATGAAAAGCGAACGTGACCTGGGCGCCATGCTTAGTTTTGATGTTCGCAAAAGCAATCATCCGCTTAAATACCTGAAGATGGACCTGGGTGTTTTTAACGGCCAGGGCATTAATGCCGCGGGAGATTTTGATAATACAAAGGATTTTATCGGACGCATCTCCTTAAAACCTTTGTTGATCAAAAAAAGATTACAAATATCGGCAGGTGCATCCTTGCTTTCCGGTGGTTTACAAAACAACACAAAGTATATTGTTTATACAACCGAACAGGCGGGTATAAAAAAAGCAATTACCGATTCCGCAACTACAAACCTGGGCAGCGTTTCTCCCCGCCGCTATTATGGTGCCGATATACAGTTAAAGTTCAACGATGGTAAGAAAGATGTCTTCACAGAACTGAGGGGCGAATTCATTACCGGCATACAAACCGGCACGGCCAACAGCCCCGAAACCCCTGCCGCCCTGCTTACCGGTACTGATGGGTTTCACCGGCGTAACTTCACCGGCGCTTATTTTTATTTACTGCAGCATATTTTTTCTCCCAAACACCAGCTGCTTATAAAATACGACTGGTACGATCCCAACAGTAAGGTAAAGGGCATGGAGATCGGCGCTGCGGGTTCAAATCTTACTGCGGCTAATAT
>DAOQRQ010000107.1:0-8699 GCA_035355815.1 Ferruginibacter sp.
ATAACGATTGATACCGAAGACGACCCATATGCATTGGGTTTCCAGGTGATCTAAAACCAGCAGTATGAAAGTTAGCATTATTGGCGGCGGCGTAATCGGTTTATGCAGCGCTTACTATTTACAAAAAGAAGGATACGAAGTAACCGTTATTGAAAGAGGAGACATAACCGATGGTTGTTCTTTTGGCAACATGGGCTATATGTCGCCCAGCCATTTTGTTCCGCTGGCCAGCCCGGGTATTATCGCCGAAGGTATCCGGCATATGCTCAGCAGCAGCAGCCCGTTCTATATTAAACCCAGGCTGAACTGGGACCTCATGCAATGGGGTTTTCATTTTTGGAAGAACAGCAATGCTTCTACAGTAAAAAAACATGCACCGCACCTCAATAATATTTTACAGTTGAGCCGGCAATTGATAAATGATATGCGCAATGAGATCGGCGATACATTCGATATGGAAGAGATCGGTTGCCTGATGATGTGCAAACAGCAGAAAACACTGGAGCATGAATTTCATTTAGCCGATGACGCCGAAAAATTCGGGCTGAAAGTGGAACGGTTAAAACGGGATGCTGTACAGCGGTTAGAAACAGAGGTAGAAACAGATGTGGCAGGTGCTGTATTATTTAAAGACGACTGTCATTTCAACCCCGGAAAAATGATGACCGCCCTGAAAAATGACCTGGAAAAGAAGGGAATAAACTTTCAACTCAATACAACCGTTACCGGCTTTGAAAAAACAGGCAACAAAATTTCATCCGTAATAACTGATAAAGGAAAGTTTGATTGTAATGAAATAGTGATCGCCGCCGGAAGCTGGCTTCCCCTTGTAGCAAAAATGATGGGCATTAAATTATTACTTCAGCCGGGCAAGGGCTATAGCCATACCTACGATCAGGTAGAAAAGAATCTTAAGTATCCGGCTATTTTAGTGGATGGCCGCTGCGCCATTACCCCCTGGAAGCAGCAGCTTCGTATTGGCGGCACCATGGAACTCAGCGGAATCAATAATAAAGTGCTGGTAAAACGGATGCAGGGCATTTATGATTCAGCTAAGCTTTTTTACCCGGGATTAAAGATCGGTTTTCCTCCTGTTGATAAGATATGGAACGGACTACGACCGGTAACACCCGACGGCCTGCCTTATATTGGAAAAGTTTCAGACTATGAGAATGTCGTCTTCGCCGGCGGCCACGCCATGCTGGGCATTTCTGAAGGAACGGGCACCGGTAAATTAGTGAGTGAGATCATCCGGCATAAAACAACATCTATTGATATCACCGCATTTAAACCACAACGGTTTTAAATGTTGCTATTGCTTATTAACCGAATCTTTTTGTTTCTTCTTTAATAAATTATCGAACAGTCCTTTTACCGATTCTTTGGTTTTGTTCGCCGGGTTTTTAACCGGGGTACTGTCTTTTACCGCAACCGTATCTTTTCCACCAAACAGCTTTTTACGCAATTCTTCTTTGGCGGCATCTGCCAGTTGTTTTTTAACCGAATTGAGTGTGTCTTTGGCAGCATTTTTTGCACTGTCTATTTTAGCCTGTGCAAAATCCTTTACCTGCTGCTGCAACTGGTCGGCCAGTTTTTCGCCGCTCTGTTTCAGGTCTACCTTAATGGTGGGGTTTCTTATCGTTCCGGCAAGACCCAGCTTAAGGTTCACCATATCGCCCACACTCAATGGAACACCCTTACTGTTTACAGCAGTTACCAGGTTATTCACCAGCTGGTTTCCCTGCGTGCCCATCAGCGCCCTGGGCAGTTTAAGGTTGATGGCATAATTGATCGATTCATCAAAACCCTGCAGGCCGCCGATCTCCATCTCTATATTCTTCACTTTAACCGTAAAAGGTTTAACCAGCAATTTGCCGTTCGAGAACTCAAAGAAAGTCTTCACATCCTTCATCGACAACTGTTCAAGTTCTTTTACATTCAGCGTAGATGCAATCTTATCCAGTGGGGCAAACTTACTCAGGAATCCTTCAATCAAAAATAAAGTACCATTGCCTGAAATGGTGCTCATATCCACGCTCATATTATCTCCCAGTTTTCCATTAGCCGATAACACAGAAGTAAGTTTACCCGCCAGGAATTTCCCGATCGGCATCAGTTTCTGTGCCGTATTGAAAGCATAAAATGTTTTTTGTATGTCCACGCCTGCCACATCGTAACTCATAGCGATCAGAGGCTTTGCTTTACTTTCTTTTGTACTGTATGAACCATTGATCTTTATGGTGCCATCCAATGCATTGCCGCTGACATTGTTCAGCTTTACAGCCTCATCAGCTACTTTCAATGAACCTGTTAGATTTTGTATATCGATCTTATCATAAATCAGCCTGTCGATCTTTGTAGCCAGGATTATATCCAGGTTAGCAGGTACGGCAAACGGCGCTGATCTATTGCCGGCAGATGTTACGGTATCTGCTGTTACACCCATCCAGTCGTTCAGGTTTACCTTATCTGCATTAAGGGTAAGATCAGCACGCAAAGGTTTATCGCTTAAAAGATAACTCAGCAGGTTATTGATCTGTCCGCCACCACTGAAATTCGAATTCATGTATTGGCCGCTGAGGTTGGATACATCAATTTTGGCGGGCGTGAAATTGGTATGCACCGTGTTTATCTTAACTCCCGTTGGATAATCCGGGGAAGTATAATTGAATTTATTTACTTCGATAGTACCTGCTGCATAGAAGTTGGCATACTGCTGATTTTCTATATCCTTCACATTGCCCCTGATGTTCACATCGGCATTCATAAGGCCTGCAATACTTGTTCCTTTTTGCAACTTTATATAATTGGCCACCTGCGACAGGTCCAGCCTTCCTTTTGCAGCCGCATCCACAAACATATTGCTGACAGGCTTTTTAACCAGCAGGCGAAAATCGAAAGGGTCCTTGTCTATTTCCAGGTGTCCGTTGGTAATATCCACTACGGTATTATCGGTTTGTCCATCGGCATTATCAACCACCGCATTGAAATTGATATGCTGTACCGCTTTGGGCAGATCGGTATATTTAAAAGAGCCTTCTTTTACCGTCATGGTCAAATGATAACCCGGCATGGTTGAATCGCTGTACACTCCTTTTATGAATCCATCAAAGCCTGCATTACCGGTTGCTGTTACTTTATCAAACTCTGTTTTATAAATGGCCGGCACCAGCGACAGGATATTTTTAAAATCGGTGGAAGCCGACTTAAACTTCAGATCCATATCATACCCATTGGCAATACTTTTTAAACGACCGCTGCCGGCTATCTTCAATTCATTCAGCAGCATATCCATCGCATCAAAACTGTAGGTGCTGGTCTTATTGTCGATCTTAATATCCGTATCAACCCTGGTTTTTACTTTCGAAAGAAAAGGAATAGCCCCATACGTGTAGGTAACAGCATCCGCAGTGGTGGTTGTTTTCAGCACGAACAGGTCGGAAGTAAAATCACCGCTGCCGGAATGGTTGAGGTTTTCGACCACCGCACTCATATCGCTTTGTGCATCGGTATAATTAACATATCCGTTACTGATGGCGTATTTTTTCAGTTGCAGGTTAAAGGGTTTGCTTTCTGTATTCGTATTTGTTTTACCGGCTTCTTCTTTTACAATGTCCCAGTTGGCAAGACCTTCTTTGGTTACGATCGCATTGATCTTCGGGCTTTGCAGGTAAATGCTGTAAATGTTCATATTCTTGCCCCGGATAAAACTCATGATATCCACCGTGGCATCCAGCCGCTCTGCCTGCAATAAAGTATCGGCAGCAAAAACACCGGCACCGGTCACCTGCAGTTCATCCAAACCAATACTTACTTTTGGAAAATGACGGAAAAAAGAAATGTCCACCTCTTTAAAATCAACTTTTGCATTGATGTTCTTGTTGATCTCTGATTTAATGAGGGAGATTATCTTACCACGGAAAATATAGGTGGATGCTACCAGCAGGCCGATCAGCACAACCAGGCTTACCAGGGATATTTTAATGATCTTCTTCAGTTTTTTCATGGGGGCTAAACGTATGGTGCAGGCAAGGTACCCAAAAACTATTCCAAACCTATCTCGTAATGCATTTCGGGTATCTCCACGTCAGCAAAACCTTTGCGGATAAGCCGTTGCTGAAATTCCTGCTGAACATGATATTCTCCGTGAACCAGGAATAGCCGCTTCACCCGTTTGGGATCCTGGCAGGCCAGGAACTGGCACAGGTCATCGTAATCGCCGTGGGCGCTCATACTTCTTATAGAACCGATCTCGGCATTCACTTCATGCGCCACGCCATATATATTCACTTCCTTTCTGCCATCGAGCAATTTACCGCCCAGGGAATGGGGTTCGCAATACCCGGTGAATAAAATGGTGTTATGACTGTTCTCAATATTATTACTGATATGATGCTTTACCCTGCCGGCATCGGCCATCCCGCTTGCCGAAATAACCACGAAAGGCCCATTTCGGAAGTTCAGCAACTTTGATTCATCCACTGATTTAATGAACTTCAGTCCTTTAAATCCAAACGGATCACTATCACTCTGTAATAGCTTCTGAATGGTTTTATTAAAATACTGCGGGTAGTTTTTTATGATCTGGGTGGCTTTTACACTCAGGGGACTATCCACAAAATAATTAAGATCTGGCAGTCTTCTTTCCAGTTCCAGCTGGTTAAGTGCATATAATATCTCCTGTGTTCGTCCCACACTGAATGCGGGAATGATCAGCTTCCCTTTCTTTTGAATACAGGCTTTTTCTATCCATTTCAATACCTGGTCGGGCGTGGTGGTATTTACATCATGCAAACTGTTTCCATAAGTTGATTCCAGTAAAATATAATCGGCCTGTGAAAATACTGCCGGCGATCTTAAGATCACATCCCGGTATCGGCCCACATCGCCGCTGAATGTGATACGGGTGGTCTTTCCATCTTCTTTTACTTTTAAATGTACGGCAGCGCTGCCAATGATATGCCCGGTATCGGTGTATTGCACCTGTACGTTTTCATCAATGGTATACCAGTTATCGTAATCCACTTCCACAAAATAATCCATGGCTGCCATGGCATCGGCTGTATCGTACAAGGGTTTCAGGTATGGCAGTCCGTCCTGCGCCCTTCGCTTGTTCTCGTACTTTATCTCACTTTCCTGTATCCCGGCAGAATCTTCCAGCATTACTGCTGATAATTCTTTGGTGGCCGGCGTGCAGAATATCTTTCCATCAAACCCGTCTTTTACAAATTTTGGAATAAGGCCGCTGTGGTCAATATGCGCATGCGACAAAATAAGATGCGTCACTTCCGACGGCTCAAAGCCCCAGGCACGGTTCATGGCATCGGTTTGTTTTCCCATACCCTGGAACATGCCGCAGTCTAGTAAATACTTTTTTCCGTTCTTTAATGTAAGCAGGTGTTTGCTTCCGGTTACGGTACGGGCGGCGCCGTGAAATGCTATTTTCATACCCTTGTCCCCTAAAGGGGAACCTTAATTCAATGTCCTCTGCTGCATAGCACAGAAAATAATTGAATTAAGTTTTAAAATCTTTTAAAATGATTTCTATGCAAATCATAAAACTATCTGTTTATTAAATACAAATTCAATTCTTATACCCTTGCCTTTAGTTCCCCCTTTAGGGGGCCGCTCCCAGCCAGGCCATCATTCCCACTCCTATCTCAATGGCTCTTTCATCAATATTAAAGGTAGGTGTATGTACGCCACTGGTTATTCCTTTTTCTTTATTACCTGCGCCCAACCGGAAGAAACAGGCAGGTACCAGGTGTGAGTAGTACGCAAAATCTTCGGCGCCCATCCGCAGTTCTGTTTCTTCTACATTTTCGGCTCCCATGTATTCTTCGGCTTTTTTCCAGGCAGCATTGCCCAGCGCTTCGTCATTTAAAACAAAAGGATAGCCTACATCAATATGAATATCGGCTTCAGCGCCCATCGCGCTCACCAATTCCAGCGTTTGTTTTTTTATGAGTTCATGCGCTTTAAAACGCCATTCTTCATTCATGGCCCTGAATGTTCCCATCAGTTTCACTTCGGATGGTATCACATTCGTTGTTGTACCCCCCTGGAAGGAAGTAATGGACAGTACAGAAGGATTGAAGGGGCTGTTGTTCCTGCTTACAATCTGCTGCAGGCTTACCACTAACTGCGAAGCAATTAAAATAGTATCTGCCGTGTACTGCGGCGCTGCCGCATGGCCTCCTTTGCTTTTTATTGTGATATAAAGTTCATCGGCGCTGGCCATTACCATACCGTTTCGGAAACTCAGTTTACCCGTTTCCAGCCCCGGGTGAACATGAAGCGCAAATATTTTTTCCGGCTTTGGATTTTCCAAAACTCCTTCTGCAATTAATAAGCTGGCGCCTCCCGGATTTTTTTCTTCCCCGGGCTGAAAGATCAGCTTCACCGTTCCCTCCCACTCATCCTTCAGTTCATTTAAAATTTTTGCAGCGCCTAATAAACAGGTGGTATGCACATCATGTCCGCAGGCATGCATCACACCAATGTTCCTTGATTTATAATCAACATCGTTTTCTTCGGTAATGGGCAATGCATCCATATCGGCACGCAGGGCGGTCACTTTCTTACCCGGGTTCTTCCCTTTAATAAGACCAACAACACCCGTTGTAGCTTTTACTTCAAACGGAATACCCCATTCTTTTAATTTTTGCTGAACAAAGGCAGATGTTTCAAATTCTTTATAACTCAGTTCGGGGTTTGCATGCAGGTGATGCCGGATATTGATAAACTCATTGGCGTAGGTTTTGGCTGATTGCTGAATGCGTTGTTTTATCATGCAATAAAAATAACGGTAAACCCGCAAAATAAAAAGGAGTTTCCCTGCTGAAACTCCTTTACACATATTTTAACGGATCTTATTTTGAATCCAGTTCTTTCAATTTATCGGGTTTCAGTTCCACCATTTCGGGAAGAAGATAAACGGCACCGGTTACTATGCCCGACTTCATGATGATGTCGCGGCATTTTTCAGCATCCTTCTTCTCTGTAAAATCACCAAACTTCATTTTAATGAACGGTGACTGGTAGGTCATTACCACTTTTTCTTCGGGGAATGTTTGCAAAAGGTAGGCCCGCACTTTCATGGCATAATCCCGGTTATTGGTCTTTAATACAAACAACCGGTACCCCTTGGTAAAACGGCTTGCATAGCTGTTTATCTCTGCCTCGGCCTTTGCCAGTATATCCAGCCGGGGATCTTTATTTACCACTACTTTAGGCCGGGCACTGTCAGCAGCAGCCTGGGCCAAGGCCGTGGCCGAAAAAAAGATCCATACCAATATGCCTGCTAGTTTTTTCATACAGCGTCGTTTTGCAAAAACCATTCCATACAGCTTTATCATTTTATCACATATCCCGGTCAAAGCTATCATTTTATGCGCAATGCCCCGTTGTTTATCCACAAGAAGCTTTTTGTATCGTAAAATTACGCCATACCTGGGGCTAAATTATACAGGTGGCGGTTTTGGCAATTAATCATTTGTTATATTTATCGCCCAATCAAAAAATAACTGCATGCAAAAACTAAGACCCCTGTTGCTGCTGTTTGCTATTATGGCAGGCAGCATTCAACTCCTCGAAGCCCAGGCCACTTTCCCGGCTAACGATGTAGCCAATCCCAAAGACGGATATTATGCGTTTACCAATGCCAGCATTGTAAAAGATGCCCAAACCACATTGCAAAATGCAACGCTCATCATCCGCCAGGGAAAAATAGAAGCCGTAGGAAATAATATTGCCATCCCAAAAGAAGCGGTGGTAATTGACTGCAACGGAAAATATATTTACCCGGCCTTCATTGATATTTACAGCGACTATGGAATTGCCTCAGCCGCTCCCCAGCAAACAGCCGGCTTTGGCGGCGGTGGATTCTTCCGTCCGCAGCAATTAACCTCAAACACCAAGGGCGCTTATGGCTGGAACCAGGCCATTAAAGCCGAAACAGAAGCATATAAAATTTTTACTGCCGATGATGCCAAAGCAAAAACATTAAGAGACATCGGTTTTGGCGCCGTTCTCACCCACCAGAAAGACGGTATTGCAAGGGGAACCGGCGCTTTTGTTACGCTGGCCAATCAACCCGATAATCTTGTAATGATAAAAGACAAAGCTTCTGCACACTACTCTTTCAGCAGGGGCACATCCGGGCAAAGTTATCCCAGTTCAATGATGGGATCGATCGCTTTACTACGCCAGACCTATTTAGATGCACAATGGTACAGATCCAATCCTGCTGCAGAAGGGGTGAACCTGTCTTTAAAAAGCTGGAACGATAACCAAACCCTGCCGCAGATATTTGATGCCAATGATAAATGGAATGACCTGAGGGCTGACCGTATTGGTGATGAATTTGGCGTACAATACATCATCAAAGGCGGCGGCAACGAATACCAGCGCATGCGGGAGATGGCTGAAACAAAAGCCTCCTTCATCTTATCATTGAATTATCCCGCCGCCATGGATGTGGATGATCCGAATGATCTTCGTTTTGTAGGACTGGATGATCTGAAACATTGGGAACTGGCTCCTGGCAACCCATCAGCATTTGAAAAAGCAGGCATCAATTTCTGCTTAACCACCGCTGACCTTACCAACCCCGCCGATTTTATGGCCAACCTTCGCAAAGCCATTGAATACGGTTTAACCGAACCCAAAGCATTGGAAGCACTTACAAAAACTCCCGC
>DAOQRQ010000108.1:0-8692 GCA_035355815.1 Ferruginibacter sp.
GTAAGCCAATGTATCGTTGCAGAATTCAAAAGCCTGTATGGGGTGCAATATGAACTGGTGCGAAATGTTCCGCTTCTTAAACCTATACTTCCGGGCAATCAGCAAAATGAAAAGACCATACTTTACCAGGGAGCGGTGAACGAGGCCCGTGGCCTGGAGTTTCTCATCCCGGCCATGAAAAGTATTGATGCCCGGCTGGATATTTACGGAGATGGGAACTTTATGGAGCAGACAAAAAAACTCATCGCCCAAAACAATCTGGGGAATAAAGTGTTCATGAAAGGAAAAGTATTACCGGAAGAACTGGATGCCATCACCCGGCAGACATATATTGGACTAAACCTGGTGGAAAACACGGGCTTGAATCAATACTATTCACTGGCCAACAAATTCTTTGATTACATACAGAATGGCCTGCCGCAGGTAACCATGAACTTCCCGGAGTATAAAAAGATAAATGAAGATTTTGAAGTGGCGGTATTAATTGACAAGCTGGACGAAGCCTGTATTTCAAATGCAGTTAACAGGTTGCTTGCCGATAAAATGCTCTATGAAAGATTGCAGCAAAATTGTTTGCGTGCCAGAGAGAAACTGAACTGGCAGGAAGAAGAAAAAAAACTCATTCGTTTTTATAAAGAATTAAATTGACCGGTAAACACCTGCACATAATAACCCACGATGTTCCCTGGCCGGCCGATTACGGTGGCGTGGTTGACCTTTTTTATAAACTAAAAGCATTACATGCCCAGGGCGTAAACATACACCTGCATTGCTTTACACAGGGCCGGCCTCCCCAGGAAGAACTGAACAGGTATTGCGTGAGCGTGAATTATTACCAACGCAAAAAAAGCATCAGCCGTTTTTCTTTCAGTCTTCCGTTTATAGTCAGCAGCCGTAAAAATGATGAGCTGCTCGCTAATCTCTGCAAAGACGATCATCCCGTTTTACTGGAAGGTATTCATTGCAGTTATTACCTGCATACCGGGCAACTGCGGAACAGGAAAGTGATCGTGCGGCTGCACAACGCCGAATTTGTTTACTACCGTCAACTGGCCAAACAGGAAACCAGTCTCTTTAAAAAAATCTATTTCCTCAACGAAAGCAGGCTGCTTAAAAAGTATGAACGTGCTGTTGCGGGCAAGGCAACATTCTTAGCCGTGAGCAAACAGGATGTGGACTTATACCAGGATCTTTTTTCAGCCGGGGATATACAATACCTGCCTGTGTTTTTACCTTATACCCTGTCTGCCGGAAAAGAGGGCAAAGGTTGTTTTTGCCTGTACCATGGTAATTTATCTGTAAATGAAAATGAAGAAGCGGCAATCTGGTTATTGAAGAACGTGTTCAGCAAACTACCAGTTCCCTTTGTTATTGCCGGCAAGGGGCCTTCTGAAAGACTTCAGCAATTGGCACACAACGGTGCAAATACCTGCCTGGTGGCTGATCCGTCTGATAAGGAAATGCAGGACATGATCAGTAAAGCGCATGTGCATGTGATCCCTTCTTTGAACAATACCGGCATAAAATTAAAGTTGCTGAACGCTTTGTTCAACGGAAGATATTGTTTGGTGAATAAGGCCTCTGTGGCTGGTACGGGGTTAGAACCTTATTGTCATGTTGCAGAAAGTGCCGAAGCATTTCAGCAAAAGATAAAAGAACTGTACGAAGATATATTTACCGAACAGGAGGCGCAAAAACGGCAGGGATTGTTGCAATCGGAATATAACAGCGAGGCCAATGCTAAACGGCTTATGACATTTCTATGGTAGCATTGTCCCACACTTTTCCCATCTCAGTTTTAATGGTTCGGGCAGGAAATTTTTTGATCACCAGGTAATCATGCGTAGCCATAATAATGGTGGTGTTGTAATCACGACAGATATGAAACAGCAATTGCATGATCTCGTCACTTGTTTCCGGGTCAAGGTTACCTGTTGGCTCATCCGCCAATATCAGCCTGGGCGAATTGAGTAAGGCCCGGGCAATATCCATACGCTGCTGTTCGCCACCGCTCAGTTCAAAAGGCATTTTAAATCCCTTTGTCTTCAATCCCACTTTTTCCAGCACATCAGCGATCTTTTCATCCATCAGTTTTTCATCCTTCCAGCCGGTGGCTTTTAATACAAACTTCATGTTCTCATTTACGTTCCGGTCGGTCAGCAATTGAAAATCCTGGAACACCACTCCCAGGTTACGGCGCAGGAAAGGCACCGTCTTCCAGTTAAGTTTCCGCAGGTCATGGCCTACCACCCATCCCTCCCCTTCCGCCAATTGCAGGTCACCATACATGGTTTTCAACAGGCTGCTTTTACCGGTTCCGGTTTTACCAACCAGGTACACAAACTCTCCCTTCTCTACAGAAATGTTTACGTCACTTAAGATAAGGCTGTTGCTCTGGTAAATATTTACGTGCTTTAATTCTACGATCGATTGCGACATGGATGGTTTTAAATTTGGCGTTTTACAGCTTATACGATTCGTGCAAATTTAGCTTTTACCCCTTCAGAACCAACAATTAATTTCTTCACTAATTGTTAAAAACTGTGAATAACTAAAAAAATAGTTGTAAAACTAAAATATTAGTTTTATGTTTACCGGGTAAATAAAAAACAGTTGAGAAATGAAAATATTGACCAAAGCCGAAGAACAGATCATGCAGGTGATCTGGAAGCTTGACAAAGCTTTTTTACGGGAGATCATTGATGAACTTCCTGCACCCAAACCTCACAGCAATACCGTGGCCACCATTCTGAAGATCCTTGTTGAAAAGGAATTTGTTGCCGTCACTGTTTTTGGAAGGATGCACCAGTATTATCCCCTGGTAAGCAAGGATGCGTACAGCAAATCAACCATGAAAAGCCTGGTAAAGGGATACTTTGAAGGCTCATTCAGTAATGCAGTTTCTTTTATGATAAAAGAAAACAACCTGAGTATTGATGACCTGGAGATGTTGTTAAAACAATTAAAGAAGCGTTGACCGTTGCTGGTTGTTCGTTGAATGGGGCAAAAGTTCCCAATTCGAACAACGATCAACGAACATCGACCAATGGTTTAAAAATATTTAAATAATTAAAACCTTCTGCTATGCTGCCTTTTTTCTGGTACATGCTTAAAGTAATGATCAGCTCGGGTATTCTACTGGGCTATTACTGGTTGTTCCTTCGCAACAAGATATTTCACCAGTACAACCGCTTTTATTTATTGGCAGCGCTGTCGCTTTCGCTGCTGCTGCCATTGCTCAAGATCGATTTCTGGCAGCAGGATACACAATCCGGCCAGGTCATCCGGGTATTGCAGGCTGTTTCGGCGGGAGACGAATATATGAGCAATATTGTGGTAACCGCACAAAGCAGCAACTGGAGCATGCAGGATATCTATTCAATTATATACTGGTCGGTAAGTATCATCTTCTTTATAATAATGCTGCGTACCCTGTTCCTTATATGGACGCTGCTGAAACGCCACCCGGTTCAGCTCATCGACGAAGTATCTTTTGTAAATACCAATAACAGCAGTACGCCCTTTTCCTTTTTAAAATTCATTTTCTGGAACAGCAATATTGATATTGATACCAATACAGGCCGCCAGATATTCCGGCACGAAGTGGCCCATATACAGGAAAAGCATACCTACGACAAACTTTTAATAAATACCATCCTTGTTTTTGGCTGGTGCAATCCCTTCTTCTGGCTTTACCGGAAAGAACTGAATATGATCCACGAATTCATCGCCGATAAGAAAGCGGTGAGCAACAGCGATACAGCAGATTTTGCCGCCATGATATTACAGGCCGCCTATCCGCATCACCAGTTTCAATTAACCAATAATTTTTTCTATTCACCCATCAGGCGACGGTTATTTATGCTCACGAAAAACAAAAACCCCCGGGTTAATTACTTTGCCCGTATCATGGCACTTCCACTGGCCATCCTGATTTTTGCTGCTTTTAGTTTAAAGGCAAGATCCAATGATGCCGGTATGGACGGAGATATACATACTACATTCAGCCTGGCGCCCGGACTCACCGTAAAACCAGGCACAAGCACGGTTGCATTAATTGACAGCTTATTTGAAACAGTTGGTCCCGTTAGAAATACGACAGATACTTTACCGGACAGGAGTTTGAACAGCACCATATCCAACAGCCAAAAACCGGTTTGCATTTTAGATGGGTGCGAAGTAGACAGCACTGTTCTTAACAAACTAAATCCAAACGATATATCCACCATTGATGTTGTGAAAGATGAAGCGGCTGTAACCAGGTACGGTGCAAAGGCAAAGAATGGCGTTATTCTTATCAAAACAAAAAAATACAAAGAAACCGTTGAGAAGGAAGAAGCGGTAGATCCTGAAAAGGCATTGATAGTATATAATGGAACGATCATCGGGAAAGAGGGCAAACGGCTCGATGGACAGTTTAGTCAGCTGATGGCAATGACCTTATCGGAGAAACGCTTAAAAAAACCGGAAGCGATCGCAAAATATGGTGCAGACGGTATTCATGGAGCCATCGAGTACACTACCACAGATGCGATCAATATCACAACAGCATATGTTGACGCAGATAAGAAGCCAGTTTTTTATATTGGCATGAATAATATGCTTACTGTTAATGCGCAAAATACCGACCCCGAAGACCTGGTGGTTGATATTTCCGGAGGAAAAATAACCGGTGCAAACGGCAACTACATCGTACAGGTTACCCATGCAGGAGAAGTTGACTTAACTTTTTCGAAAAGAGATGGCACAAAGTTACCCGGAACCTTTACGATCAAAACAAAAATAGTTCCCGATCCCCTTCTGCTGGATATTTCAGCCGGCGAGGAAGAAAAAATATTATACGACAGCCTTCACATGGTAAAATTAAAGTATCAACTATTAGCCAGCCAGCAAAACCTGGCAAAACTGGATTATTCCAGTAAGGAACTGCTGTTGCAGAAAACGTTAAACGATAGTAAAGTGAAAATTGTGGAAGGAAGAAAGCTGCAGGAGTTGAATTTGACAAAGGAAAAACAACAGCTTCTGCTAAAGCAACAGTTGGAACTTGCAAAAACCGATTATGCTGAAAGGGAGGTACTGGTAAAAGCTGCCCGTGCTAATAGTGAACTGTCTGTTGCGGGTAAAAAATTACAGGAACGGGAAATAGAAAAATTAAAGCAGCAGAATTTGTTTCAAAAAAATGCAAACGCTAACCAGCAATATGCTGAAGGCAGGTTGTTATCCCAGGATAAAGCAGCGGAATACCAGAAGCAACTCGCTGAAATAGAAGTACAGGGAAGACCCGGTAATCTTGTCTTTTCAAAAGTGGAAGTAAACCCGCAGTTTGCCGGTGGCGAAAACGCCTGGAGAACATATCTTGTGAAGAACCTGAAATCCTCCATCGCAGTTGAAGAAGGCTGGAAAGCCGGTAAGTATACGGTCATTGTTAGTTTTATCGTACATGCCGATGGAACCATTTCCAATGTGGTTACAGAAAATTACAAAGGCACAAAAACAGCCAAGCATTGCATCGAGATCATTGAGAACGGCCCAAAATGGTTACCCGCCATTCAAAACGGAAAGAAGGTAAATGCGTTTAAAAAACAACCCATCACGTTTGTGATAGAAGAAAAATAAAGTAAAGCCATGAAGTCCGGGTAGTTTCTGAGATGACAGTTTTCTTAAACTGTCATCTCGTTTTTACCGGTACCAGATATCTTCATCATTTACCTTTATCAGCAGTTCTTTTGTATCAGCAGCTTCCACCCTGCCGATTACCTGCGCATCAATGCCAAATGATCTTGCAGCATCAATCATGATGCCGGCATCAGCGGCATTGCAATATATTTCCAGGCGGCAACCCATGTTAAACACTTCATACATCTCTTTATTATTACTGCCGCTGTTCTGCTGAATGATATTAAATATCTCCGGCGTTTCAAAAAGATTGTCTTTAATGAGCCGGAAATTGCCCGGCAGGTATTTCATGCATTTGGTTTGTCCGCCGCCGCTGCAATGAATGAGGCCATGAATTTTTTCGAAATGATCTTCGAGGAGTTGTTTTAATACCGGGGCATACGTTCTTGTTGGAGAAAGAATGAGCTGGCCTATGGAGATATCCCGGATCCCGGATCCCGGATCAGAGAGTTTGTTCTTCCCGATATATACAACATCATCTGCCAGCTTGTTATCGTAGCTTTCTTTAAAATTCTCTGCATAAAATTTACTCAGCACATCGTGCCGGGCGCTGGTGAGTCCGTTGCTGCCGATGCCGCTGTTGTAAGCTGTTTCATAGGTAGCCTGGCCATAACTGGCAAAGCCAACGATCACATCGCCGGAATTTATCTTATCGTTACTGATGATCCTGTTCTTTGGCCAGCGGCAGGTCATGGTGCCGTTTACCGCAATCGTACGAACCACATCGCCCACATCGGCCGTTTCGCCACCCAGGTAATGAATATTCACGCCAAAAGACTTTAACCGGTCAAACAATTCCTGTGTACCGCTGATAACCTGTTGCAGCACTTCCCCGGGGATCAGGTTCTTATTCCGGTCGATGGTTGAATTGAAAACAATATTGTCGTAAACACCTACACAAAGCAGGTCATCCAGGTTCATCACCACGGCATCCTGGGCAATGCCCTTCCATACAGAGATATCTCCTGTTTCTTTCCAGTATAAATAAGCCAGTATGCTTTTCGTTCCGGCTCCGTCGGCGTGCATGATGTTCACAAATGCTTCATCACCGCCTAAATGATCGGGATATACTTTACAAAAAGCATGAGGAAACAGCCCCTGGTTGAGGTTCTTAACGGCAGCATGTACTTCTTCTTTCTGGGCCGATACGCCACGCTTGGAATATAAAGACATTAAGAATTAAGAATTAAAAATTAAAAATTAATCTGCCGCAAATTACAAAGCAATTATCCAATATCCATTATAAAATTATCAAGTAGATTTGCACTTCGTACATTATGCAGATACACCGCGATATAAACCAGCTGCCCGAGTTTAAAAATGCCGTCATTACCATCGGAACCTTTGATGGGGTTCATCTCGGCCACCGCCAGATCATCGACAGTTTAAAACAGGAAGCGGAGAAGGCCGGTGGCGAATCGGTCATCATTACGTTTCATCCGCATCCCCGTAAAGTGGTGTCTTCGGTAATTACCGGTGTACGCCTTATCAATACATTACCGGAGCGGATCGAATTACTGGAAAAGACCGGCATTGCTCACCTGGTCATCGTTCCCTTCACCGACTTTTTTGCCAACCAAAGCGCCGAGGAATACATCCGTGATTTCCTGGTGGAGAAATTCAGGCCACATACCATTATCATCGGTTACGACCACCGCTTTGGCAAAGAACGCAGCGGCGATTATAAACTGATGGAAGAAAAGGCGCCGGTATATAATTACCAGCTGAAAGAAATTTCAGAACATATCCTTGATGCCATAAAAGTAAGCAGTACTAATATCCGTAATGCCATTTTGCACAGCCAGGTGGATGAAGCAAATAACCTGCTTGGCTATACCTTCTTTTTTGAAGGTGAAGTGATACATGGCGATAAGATCGGCCGGGAACTCGGTTATCCGACCGCCAACCTTAAGAATACCGATGAAGAAAAGATCGTGATGGGCGATGGCATCTATGCCGTATATGCGGATGTGGAAGGCAAACAATACAAGGGCATGATGAGTATAGGCTTTCGCCCCACCGTAAATGGCCGCACAAGGGTTACCGAAGTAAACCTGTTTGACTTTGCCAAAGAGATCTATGGAAAGATCATCCGGATCTATGTAAAGAAATACTTACGCAGTGAAGTGAAGTTTAACGGGCTGGAGGAGTTAAAAGAGCAACTGCATAAAGACAAGGAAGAAAGTTTGAAATGGCTCTAAACCTTTTTAATAGAGGATCCAGGCCGCTAAAAGCGTCCCGGCTCTGTCAGGCGATCATCTTCACCACCATCTCCTTCATCAACGATGCATCCGAAGTGCCGGCATTATCCACCCCTACTCCTTTTAAGTTATACTGATGAAGAAGCAATAGTATCCGTTCAATACCCTCATACCCATAGTTTTTTATGGTGTCCAGGGCATTCTTTACTGCCGTACTGTTGAAATAGAAATGCGGTTTTAAAGCGGCTTCACTTTTATCGGGCATGCCAAATACCGTATATACTTTGCTGAAGCTGGCATACAATGCCGGTAGTACCATCTGTATAGGTCCTGCCTTGGGATTGCCTTCAAAATACTGGATGATGGTGATGGCCCTGGCCAGGTCTTTCCTGGCGATGGCTGCCTGCAGTTCAAAAACATTGTACTCCTTGCTGATGCCGATATACTTTTCAATATCGTCTTCGGTGATCTCTTTTTTGCCCTTGAGGTTTAACGCCAGTTTTTCCAGTTCATTTACGATGCGGTTCAGGTCATTGCCGATATGCTCATCCAGTAAACTGACGGCTTTAGCATTTATCTTATATCCTTTACCCTTTACAAATTCACCGATCCATTCCTGTAGTTTGTAATCCTTTACTTTTTCGGAGTTGAATATCTCTGCCGATTGTTTAAGCAGTTTATAAAGTTTTGTTCTTTTGTCAAAGGTCTTCCCTTTATACGCCACCACAAAAATGGTGGAGCTCAGCGGGCTTTCAATATATCCTTCCAGCTTTTCGATGTCTCTTTCCACATACTGCATGCGACGCCGGGCCTTT
>DAOQRQ010000109.1:0-8685 GCA_035355815.1 Ferruginibacter sp.
GCTTTTATTGTTTTCACCAAATTGTTTTTTTGAGTAAGCAGTTGCAGGGATTGGTCACTTATATCGAAGGAAGTAACAGAAAAATTTACGGAGAGGTCGATGGCCATGGCTCGTCCAACCATACCGGCGCCTAAAATTGCTATTTGCATAAGAAACATTTATTGCCCCAAACCACTAAAGGGCTTCAGACCCTTAGTGTTTAGCAGCTGTTAAGTAGATAAGAATTGTACAGTTAAAAAAATAAAAAGAGTCTGAGGCTACATACTCTTTTAAGCTCCGCCTGCTGACGGAGTTGGGGCCGACGTTCCATTCATCATAATGGAAACATAGGCAGAAAGCCTGTAGAAATGTGCGTATGCAGGTTTTGTGATCAAACTGTGTTATTTACTCTGCCGGCATGTAGTTGAAAATGCCGGTGATGTTAATACTTTATATACTTACCATTTTATTTGCCTTTCTTACTCACCAGTTTCAACTCACTGATGATATTCTTTGCCTCCGCATATTTGTCCACGATGAATAAAACATAACGGATATCGACCATGATATTACGGCAGATGGTAGGATCGTAATTGATATCACTCATCGTTCCTTCCCAAACCCGGTCAAAGTTCAGGCCGATCAGGTTCCCGTTTGCATCCAGGGCCGGGCTCCCGGAATTACCGCCGGTGGTATGGTTGGCGGCAATAAAGCAAACCGGCTGACGGCCGTTCACGCCATAGCGGCCAAAATCTTTTTTCTTATAGAGGTCGATTAATTTCTGCGGAAGATCAAACTCATAATCTCCCGGCTTGTATTTTTCCATCACGCCATCCATATAACTGTAAAAATCAAATTTAACCGCATCCCTCGGCTGGTAAGGTTTTACATTGCCATAGGTAACCCGGAGGGTGCTGTTGGCATCGGGATAAAATGCTTTTTGTGTGAACACATCCATCTGCGCCTGCATATAGGTACGCTGTAACTGGTTGATCTTAGCCTGCAGTTCGTTCAGTTTCGGACTTACATTGCTGCTGTATGTTTTCTGCATGTCCATTGCCAGCCGAAAAGCAGGATCTGCCTTGATGGCATCGCAAACACTTTTGGGATTGCCGGTAAGCAGTGCTTTTACCGAAGCAAGCGAACCCAGTTTTGTTATTGCATACAGGTTGCTTGCTGCAGTACTGTAATTGTTCCCATGCTGTTTCAGCATGTCTTTGAACAAGGGCGATACATACATATCCTTCTGGTCCGATACATACATTTCTATCAACACTTCAAAAAGTTTCTGATCAACGTTTGCATTGTATTCTTTAAAGAGTTCTTCCAATGAGCTGAGGGCTTTTTCCTTTGCGGTGTTATAACCGGCTTCGCCATTTTTTTCCAGTGCATTCACCAGGCTGTTCAACTGGCCGGCGAAGCCCAGTAGCTCTATCCGGGGAAATATCTCCGTATAATAATCCCTTGCGTATGCATACGGTTCAATATCTGTATACGCCTGCTTTAGATTTGCAAGCAGGTTCATATAGGCCAGGTTGAACTCGGGCTTTTGCAGTACGATCTTTTCAAAACTGGCTTCCAGTTCTTTTCTTTTGGCAACGGCATTGGTTTTGGTAAGCCCTAATACTTCGCCCTGCCATTTCTTCCAGGCATTGGAGATGGAAGCGTATTTGGCTGCATACTGAATCTTTATTTCCTCATCCCTGCGCATAAAACCATCGATCACATTCAGCGCCTTGGTGCGGATGCCGATCTTAGCCGGGTCGCTTACCTTCATGGTTTGTTCAATGGCGCTGCTGTGCAGGTATTCGTTGGTGCGGCCGGGGAACCCAAATACCATGGTAAAATCTCCTTCCTTCACACCATCTAATGAAATATTCAACGAACGTTTTGGTTTGTAAGGAACATTATCCGGTGAGTAAGCAGCGGGTTTATTATCCTTACCGGCATAAATACGGAACATGCTGAAATCCCCGGTATGCCTTGGCCACATCCAGTTATCGGTATCTTTTCCGTAATTACCCACCGAAGAAGGCGGGGCGCCAACCAGGCGAACATCCCGGTATGTTTCGGTAACAAAGAGATAGTATTTATTGCCTTCAAAAAAAGCACGTACAAAAAGATCCTGGTAACTTTCTTTTTTAACCGATGCCCTTAAGGCAACCATATTCTTATCAATGGCACTTTGTCTTTCCCGCTCACTCATGCCGGCTGTTATATCTTTAAGTACCGAAGCGGTCACATCTTCAATACGGATGATGAACGTGGCAAACAATCCTTCGTTGCGTAGCTCCTGGCCTTTGTTGTATGCCCAAAAGCCATCCCGGATATAATTGTTCTGGATAGACGAATGATTTTGGATGGCATCAAAACCGCAGTGGTGATTGGTAAGCAGCAAACCCTGGTCTGAAATGACCTCGGCGGTGCAAAAGCCGCCAAAGCTGACAATAGCATCTTTCAAACTTCCCTTGCTGATGTTGTAAATGTCAGACGCATTTATCTTCATGCCCATCTTCTTCATCTGCTTTTCATTTAAACTCTGCAGCAGTTGCGGAAGCCACATGCCCTCTTCGGCAAATGATTTACCCAATAAAGAAACAGTGAGGAGCAGCAATAAAAAATACTTTTTCATATCCAGTTCGTTTGAGGCAAATTTAGGTAATAATTGCTATTGGCCTAAGCCTGTTTGTTTTGAACCACATAGGACATTGGAAACATAGAAAAGACATAGCAAAACTAGGTACCCTATGTCCTATGTGGTTCAGAGGCTTCCTAACCAGAAATTAACCCTTTCTTAGCATCCATGGCTTTATTTTTGTACCGTAACACAAAACTTATCTATGAAAAGGATTTTACTCTCTCTGGCAGTTGTTTTTATGGCTGCACAAACCACCGAAGCACAGTTGATCAAAGACGTTTTAAATAAGGTTTCAAAGACCGGCAATTCAGGTGGCAGCAGCCTCAGCAATGAAGATATCATCAGCGGGTTGAAGGATGCATTACGGGTGGGTACCGACAGCAGCACAAAGAAACTCAGCAAGCTGGACGGTTTTTTTGGAGATGCCGCTATTAAAATACTAATGCCTGAAGAAGCAAAAAAAGTGGAAAAGACACTCCGAAATTTTGGAATGGGCAGCATGGTGGATAAAGCCATCCTTTCCATGAACCGGGCAGCGGAAGATGCAGCCAATGGAGTAGGAAATATCTTCTGGGATGCCATCAAGGGAATGAGCATCACCGACGGCTTGAAAATATTACGTGGCGGTGATTTTGCAGCCACCGATTATTTAAAATCGGTCACTACCAAACAACTTACCGAAAAATTCAGACCTGTGATAGAAGCGTCACTGGTAAAGATGGACGCCACCAAATACTGGAAAGATGTTTTTACCAACTACAACCGTTTCTCCAAAGACCAGGTGAATACCGACCTTACGGCCTATGTAACCGAAAAAGCATTAAGCGGATTGTTTTACAATATCAGTTTGCAGGAACAGAAGATACGTAAAGACCCCGCCGCACAGGTAACGGATATTCTGAAAAAAGTCTTCAGCAGCAAATAATGTACGGGATCTAAGATTCCAGATACAAGATACCAGATACAGGATACAGGATGCAAGATAGCTGACCATCTATTGTTTTATCCAGCATCCAGTATCCCGTATCCTGTATCTTTTCTACAAACGGCATTGCTATAATTAATCAGGGCTGTATATTCACTCCCTAAATCATCAGCAATGAAAGCGATCTTTGTTTCTTTTCTTTTTTCATTTATTTCAATAGCAGTAACGGCGCAGGACGACAGGGTCTATTTCCTGTCGAACCCCTGTTTAACCCCCGATGGACAAACCGTTGTCTTTAGTTTTGAGGGTGACCTCTGGAAGGCGAATGTAAATAACGGCCAGGCCTCAAGGCTTACGGCCATGCAAGGTTACGAGACCAGTCCACGGGTTTCGCCGGATGGAAAATGGATCGCTTTCAGCGGAAGGCAATACGGTAATTCCGATGTGTTTGTAGTGCCTGTTGATGGCGGCGATGTGAAGCAGATCACCTGGCACAGTGGTAATGATGAAGTAACAAGCTGGAGCTGGGATTCAAGGTATATCTATTTCAACAGCGGCCGCATGGGCCAGATCGCCGGTTTTAAAGTAAGTGCCGGGGGCGGAACGCCGGTAAGGGTATTTGGAAATTATTTCTTCCAGTTTGATCATAATTTATTTGAACACCCAACTTCCGGGGAGATATTTTTCAACGATACCTGGGAAAGCAGTAACCAGGTGCAGCGCAAGAGATACAAGGGACCTTTCAACCCCGATATTCAATCGTACAATCCCAAAACAAAGCAGCATAAAAAATATACCGATTGGCAGGGGAAGGATTTTGCTGCAACCATTGACCGGAACGGCAATGTTTATTTTATTTCCGACGAAGCCAATGGCGAGTACAATTTGTATACACTTGATAACGGAAAGAAAAAAGGACTGACAAGATTCTCTTCTTCTATCAAAACACCACAGGTAAATGCCAATGGCGGCAAAGTGGTTTTTGAACGGGATTACCAGCTTTGGTTATATGATGTAAGGTCAGATAAGGAAACTAAGCTTGATATTTCCATCATCCGCAACAATACCTTACCTAAAGAAAAAGATTTTGAAGTAAGAGGGAATATCTCGGCATTTGACGTTTCTCCCGACGGAAAAAAACTGGCCTTTGTTTCCCGGGGCGAATTATTTGTAAGCGATGTGGAAGGAAAATTCATCCAGGAAATAAACCGCAACAGCGGCGAACGGGTAAAAGAAGTGAAATGGCTGAGCGATAACCGCACCTTGTTATTCAATCAAACACTTAATGGCTATACCAACTGGTACAGCATGCGTGCAGACAGCAGCGCTGCTCCAAAACAACTTACCAGCGACAAAAAGAACAACCGTTCCATTGTGATGAACAAGAATCGCAGCAAAGCAGTTTACCTGAGCGGTCGTGATGAAGTACGTTTGCTGGATACTAAAACAATGGAAAGCAAAGGCATTGTAAAAGATGAGATATGGGGATTCCAGAACAGCGAACCCGGTTTTTCTCCCAATGATGAGTATGTACTGTTTACGGCTTACCGGAATTTTGAACAGGATATCCTTGTTTATAACATTAAGGAGAATAAAACAACGAATCTCACCAATACCGGTATTACTGAATCGGGACCGATATGGTCGCCCGACAGTAAATATATCTACTTCACTTCGCAGCGGCTGAAACCATCCTATCCTTTTGGAATGGCCAATGCAAAGGTTTACCGGGTACCCCTGGAGAAGATAGACGAACCTTACCGCTCTGATAAATACAACGAACTTTTTAAAGAAGAAAAGAAGGAGGAGAAAAAGGATACAACTAAAAAAGCGACAGCCGATACCAAAACGATCAGCATCGATACCGACCTTATCATGGAAAGACTGGAGCAACTCAGTCCTGCGCTGGGCGCCCAGTTCCTGCAATGGGTTTATCAAAAGGGCGAAAAAACAACCGTGCTGTATACCAGCAACCACGGCGAGGGAAGAAATGCCCTGTGGAAAACGGTGATAGAACCATTTGAGCAGAACAAAACAGAAAAAATAGCCGGTACCGATAACAGTTTTGGTTTTGATGTGGTGGAAGTGAGCGATAAACTATATACCTTATTCAACGGCACCATCAATAAACTGAGCCTGGATGCCAACAAAGTGGATGCTATCAATATTGGGTTCACTTTCCGACGTAACCTCTCTGCCGAATTTACCCAGATGTTTGATGAGGCCTGGGCGCAGATAGAAGAGAATTACTATGATGAGAATTTTCACGGGCTCAACTGGAATAAAACAAGGGAATATTACCGGCAATTCATTCCTTACCTGAATAACCGTGCCGATCTGCGGACGATGCTGAATGATATGCTGGGCGAACTGAACTCTTCGCACCAGGGCTTTGGTACGTTTGGTGATGACGAGACCATTGCCTTAAGTAACCGTACCATGGAAACCGGTGTTTTGTTTGAAGACAACGATCCGTTTAAAGTGAAGTATGTTGTTAAACGTTCTGCTGCAGATAAAAAGTCGATCGATATAAAACCGGGAGACGTGCTGGTAAAAGTAAATGATGAAGCAGTTGACAGTAAGAAAGACCGGAACTATTATTTCACACAACCATCGCTCGACCGTGAATTGAACCTCACATTCAACCGCAACGGACAGAATATAACCGTTAAAGTACATCCCCAGGCAACCTTGTTCAATAACCTGTACGATGAATGGGTAGATAATAACCAGAAAAGGGTAGATGAAAAAAGCAAGGGCCGAATTGCCTATGGATATATGAAGAACATGGGCCAGTTTGAACTGGACCAGTTCATCATTGATATGACCCGGGAACTGAACAGCAAAGATGCCCTCATCTTCGACCTGCGCTATAATACCGGCGGAAATGTGCATGATGAGGTGTTGAAATTCTTATCCCAGAAAACATACCTCAACTGGAAATACCGGGAGGGCAAACTTTCGCAGCAATCTAATTTTTCACCGGCAGACAAACCCATCGTTCTGCTCATAAATGAACAATCACTGAGTGATGCGGAAATGACCTCGCAGGGTTTCAAAGCCCTGAAACTGGGTACCATCATTGGCAATGAAACCTATCGCTGGATCATTTTCACCAGTGGTGTTTCGCTGGTTGACGGATCGTCGGTTCGTATGCCCGGATGGGGTTGTTATTCGCTGGAAGGGAAAGACATGGAGATGAACGGCGTACAGCCCGATATTAAAGTGATCAATACATTTGAAGATAAACTGAATGGAAGAGATCCGCAGGTAGACAGGGCAGTGGAGGAGATACTCAAAATGTTGGGTAAGAAATAAATGCTGAACAGGGAACAAGGAATTTTAAACTTCGAAGTTAATCGTCCCTCCTTCAAGATTCAAAATTCCTTGTTCCTTGTTCGGTATTCTACTGGTTTCTTGTTCATTATTCAATAATTCCTTATTATTGCACATAAAATTGCCACTCCGTAGAAACGGAGTGACTTTTTTAACGATTGCTTGCTATATGAAAAAGTTTATTTCTTTTCTTTGCTGACCTGACCGGTTCAGCGTAAAGGCCGGGAGCCTTCTAACGATTGATTGTTTTCCTTTAGCGATTGCCTGCTGTATGAATTATCAACCATCTGGAGCAAATCTAAGATGGGAGATAGTATGTTCCTAACCAAGTTGGGAGCGATTTTACCCTGTTAAAAACAATTTGTCGATAGCGAAACCCTTTACTGTACCGAATTACAGCCAAATTTGTTTATGATGTCCAACCGCTCAACCGACATATTATTTCAACTCATAAAATCCCTGGAAAAGGCAGAAAAAAGGCATTTCAAGCTCTATATAAAGCGGAGTTCTTCCCGCCAGGACCTCAAGATCATCCAGCTTTTCGACGCCATCGACAAGGCCAAAGACTATAACGAACAGCAGATACTGAAAAAAATACCCGGCGTTGAAAAGCCCCAGCTGGCCAATCTCAAAGCCCATCTTTATAAGGAACTGCTGGCCAGTCTGCGCCTGCTGAAAAGCTCTGAAAGCATCGACCTGCAACTGCACGAACAACTGGATTATGCCCGTATCCTTTACAACCGGGGGCTTTACCTGCAAAGCCTGCGCATACTGGAAAAAGTGAAAGACCTGGCAAAAAGCTATCACCAGGAAAGTTTCCTGATACAGGTTATCTCTTTAGAGAAGAAAATTGAAACACTGCATATCACCCGCAGCGGCGAAGGCGCTGCCGACCGCCTAACCCTGGAAGCGAACGAAGTGAATGAACAGCGTACGATGATCACCGCTTTGTCAAATCTTGCCCTGCAGCTTTATCAATGGTATGTAAAGCACGGGCATGCCCGTAATGAAAAAGATGAGAAGGGTGTAAAGCAGTTCTTTAAACAGAACCTGCCGGCCAACCCCGAACAGATGTCGGGCTTTTACCAGTTGCTTTACCTGTACCAGAGTTATTGCTGGTATGCATTCATCCGCCAGGATTTTCTGATGTATTACCGGTACAGTAAAAAATGGGTGGACCTTTTTAAGAATGAACCCCTGATGATAACGGTGGAAACGGGACATTATATCAAAGGGATGCATAACCTGCTTACGGCTAATTTCAACCTGCGCAACTTTAAGAATTTTGATAAGTACCTGGTGCGGTTCGAACGGTTTACCTTTTCCAGGCCGGCCAACCTGCACGATAACTTCCGCATGCAGGCATTTGTTTACCTCACCAGCGCCCGTATAAACCAGCACCTGATGAAGGGCACATTCGGCGATGGCATCCGGCTGGTGCCTGCCATTGAGAAAGGACTGGAAGAATTTTCATTATACATCGACAGGCACCGGGTATTGGTGATACAGTATAAAACAGCCCTGCTTTATTTTGGTAATGGCGATTACGAAAGGTCGATCGATCATTTGCAGACCATCATCAACGGACCGGTTGATATACGGATAGACCTGCAGTGCTATGCCCGCCTGCTGCACTTGATGGCACATTTTGAAATGGGCAACGATGCGATCATTGAATCGCTGATAAAGTCAGTGTTCCGTTTTATGTCACGTATGGAAAACCTCACGGTGGTGGAACAGGAGATGTTCAAATTCCTGCGCAATAATGTGTATGAATCTGCTGAAAAACTGAAGCCGGAACTGAAGA
>DAOQRQ010000110.1:0-8671 GCA_035355815.1 Ferruginibacter sp.
ATGATGGAAAAAAATGTTGGACCGATCGTTTTCCGGGAGGAATGCCTGTTTAAAAAAGAGATCAAGTTTGGAGATGAAGTTACCGCAACCCTGCGGCTGCATAAACTTTCTGACGATCACCGGAAATGGACGTTTATAAATGAACTGTATATCAACGGTAACACCTTGGCAGCAGTTATCACTGTTGACGGCGCCTGGATGGATACCAAACTCCGTAAAGTGACCATTCCCCCGGATGAGTTTAAGATCGGTTTTGATTCTATCCCCAAAACGGAAAATTTCAACCAATAAATTTGAATAGTAATTTCTTCTGATGAAGCGTAGCAAATAAATACCTTTGCAATACTTCATCTATGATCAGTGCTACTGTTACTCTATACCGAAATGCCTATACCGGGTTAAGCCGCCGCATGTGGCTGCTGGCAGTTGTGATGCTCATCAACCGCAGCGGTACCATGGTACTTCCTTTTATGACCCTTTACTGCAAACACATTGGGTATACTACCAGGCAAGCCGGTTATGTGGTGGCTATGTATGGATTGGGTTCGGTGGTGGGCGCTTTTTTAGGAGGCAAGATCAGCGACCGTTTTGGATTTTATTACACCCAATTCTTTTCATTGTTCTTCGGCGGCATTTTGTTCATCACTCTCGGACAGATGAACAGCTTCACTTCTATATGCGTCTGCACTTTTTTCCTGAGTATGGTAAACGAATCTTTCAGGCCTGCCAATGCCACGGCGGTGGCTCATTACAGCGGGCCGCAAAACCGTACACAATCTTTTTCACTGGTTCGCCTTGCCATAAATGTAGGCTGGGGAGTAGGGGCAGCATTGGGTGGTTTTTTAGCCTCTATCAATTACCACCTGTTGTTTTGGGTTGATGGGTTTACAAATATCACCGCCGCTTTTTTACTCGTATGGTTGTTGCCAAAAGTTTCACTCGCCCAGCAACAAAACCTGTTCAGGGCAAACACAGCTAAAACAAAAATGGCTCCGGCGCTTGCTGATAAAACATTTATGCGCTTTATCGGGCTGCAGGTTTTGTTCGCCCTTTGTTTTTTTCAATTGTTCACCACCATCCCCCTGTATTTTAAAGAGGGCCTGCACATCAACGAATTCTGGATAGGCGTAGTGATGGCTATGAATGGAATACTGATCGCCATACTGGAAATGGTGATCGTATTCAAACTGGAAGGCAAATTGCCTTACCTGCGGTTGATGATGCTGGGAACGATACTGATGGCCGTTTCATTCTTTCTGCTGAATATTCCGCTTGCAAATGGTTTTATCATTGCCGTTATGGCAATGCTTATCGTGACTTTTGCAGAAATGATCGCCATGCCATTTATGAATTCCTATTACATATCACGCAGTTCGGAAGGTAACCGGGGAGAATATGCGGCCTGGTATACTATGGCGTGGAGTACTGCACAGGTAATTGGAAGTGCAGCAGGAACACAGGTTGCTTATGCAACGGGCTTTCATAATCTTTGGTGGATCATTGGCGGGATCTGCATCCTTACAGCCATTGGTTATCAAAAACTGGAGATGAAGCGGTAGTATAAATTATTTGTAGGTACCCGTGGTTTTTACTTTTGCAGTTACCGGCATATCTTGTCCCATCAATTGAATAGTTCCGGTGATCTCTGCATTGGTATTCTTGCTTTTTATCTGGCCACTGCTGATATCGGTTGTAATATCACCGGTTGATTTTGTAGTGCTTTTGAATTCAAATTCCATTCCCTGGAAATCGAGTTTATTGCTGGCTGTTGTAACGGCATCTAATTGAATTACGGCCTCATTTCCTGTAACTGATTTCAGCGTATAGGTACGGGTGGTCGTCATGTCTTTTTCTTTTGTCGTATCCGACCAGCTGTCGCCGATATTTTTTCCGGCAGGTAATAATTTAAAAGCGCCGGAAACCACTGCATCATCCGAACTCTCGGCAAAGGCATTCATCAATCCTTCCATCGGGTTCGCCTCTTCATCATCGTTCTTCCTGGGTTTTTCTTTGAGGTTTGAGGCGCCGGTTGTATTATCTAAAATAACATCAATCGGTTTGTTCAGTTTTTCGGCTAAAGATTTTTCCATATCTGAAGATGGCGTGGTGTTTTTTTCCGAATCGTAATTGGTAGCCTGTCCCGCCATATTAAAGTCCAATTTGAGTTTTGTAAGCGTACTGGTAATGGTATAATCCTTATCTGTGCTGTTTTTAACTTCCAGGCTATTCTCTGTAGAAGAGTTGCTGGTCATCTGCATACCCATTCCCAGGTCGGCTTCAATAACAATATTGCTTGAGGCAATGATCTTTTGCCCTTTATTCAACTGGATCTTTCCGGTACTCATCGGTTTAACCGATGCATTTTGTGAAAAGGCGAACGTGCCGGTAAGTAAACTGAGTACTATTAATGAGATCTTTTTCATTCTGATTTTTATTTGGACTGTAAATTTATCAACAAACAGCAAATCCCGGCGATTTGTTTACATTTTTTGCAAAAGATTATTATTCGGGATAAAAGCAAGGGCCGCCCTGCTGGGCGGCCCTCAAAAGATTCTGTATTAAAGGGATTATCCTACCACTTTAACATTAACGGCGTTCATTCCTTTTTTGCCTTCTTTCAGGTCAAATTCCACGCTGTCGCCTTCTTTAATATCACTGATTAATCCACTAACGTGAACAAAAGTTTCTTTGTTTGAGTCGTCGTGTTTAATAAAACCGAATCCTTTTTCAGAATTGAAAAACTTAACGGTGCCTTTTTGTGTACTTTCCATTTTAAATTGTATTGTAATTAATAAAGCGCAAATATAGTATTTTAATCATAACTGAGCGATTTAATTAAGTCTTGTAGGTCCCGATCGCCTGATATCAACCACTTCTATGTCAAAAACCAGGATGCTGTTTGGCGGAATGTTACCCAGGTTTCGGATGGTATAAGCGTAAGGTGAGGGGATGATCAGTCTTATTTTACCACCCTGCCTGCAGTAGGGAAGGCCTGTTTGCCAGCCTTTTATCAAACGTTTCAGTGGAAAAACAGCCGGCTTTTCTTTGGTTTGATCGAATATGAAGCCATTCAATAACTTTCCCTTGTAGCGGACAATGAGCGTATCATTTACCGTAACATGATCTCCACTGCCTTCTTCCAGTATCTTATAATATACGCCATTGCTGCTCCCGGTTGTATCAAATTTTCCTTCCCGTATTGCAGCCAGTATCACTTCGTTCTCTTTTTGCGACTCTGCCAGGCTGTCTGCATTTTTATAAAGATCGATCACCGGCTTTTCACCGGTTTCAGTTCTTGTAAATGCATCGTTGAACCGGGTATCGGAATGTTTAAAACCGCCATTCCACAGGTAAAATCTGTTTCCTTCTGCAGCACCGCCCTGGTCTATCCTGTCACCGGCCTTACCGGTTGCATCATAACTGAATGTGCTGCCTGTCACTTCTTTCCATTCACCATTCTCTTTTCTTATCCATTGGTTACCGAAATAGGCTTGGCGGCTCAGCTGCCCGTTTGTTCCCCAGAAATTTTCTACGAATGAATATAATTTTCTCAGCGGCTTACCGTCTTTTGGGGCTTTAAAGGCGGCGATCAGTTTCCATTTCTGTATTTCCGGTAAAAAGATATAGCCGGTGTACGTGGTTGTATTGACAGCCGTATCTGTGGTTGCTGTTACTAAGAACTTATATGTTTCACCTGCTTTCCAGTTGTAAACCCAATGGCTGTGCCCCCCGGTGCCTTCGTTTCCAAAATCATCTGCAAAAACCTCTTCGCCTTTTGCGATCAATTGCACTTTGTTCTCGTCGGCTACTTTTTTCCTGTCTACGGCTTCATTACCGGCATCCCATACCGAAAAGATTACCCTTCTTTCGGTGGCGCTGTTCACCTGTATTCCGAAATAGCCTCTTGCAAAACCACAGGCCATATAATAACTGTGCAGCACATCAGCGCCTTCAGGAACCATGATCTCGTTGTAGAATGAAACTACCTTCACCGAATCGGGGAGAGGGTATAAGAGATGTACCGATGCTGCATTTCTTCTTGGCTTTTTATTGAAATGAATGTCTTTAACTGCATTGCCGCTAAGTTCTAATGATTGGATATCGGCAATCAGGTCATTCTTTTTTTCAAGGGATGAAATAGTTACCGTATAAAATCCTGTATCGGTTATTTGTACCGAACCAACGTTCACTAATGTAAACTCTTTTGACACAGGTACTTTACAACTGAAATCCCTGCCGGCTGCTTTTACGGATAACACATTTCCTGGTTTGCCGGTTTTTAATAAAAGCGAAAGCTGCAGTACACCCTTGCTACGAAGTTTGAAAAAAAACTGTACCTGCTTTTTCGAATCCGTCCAGTTATGTAAGCCTTCCTTTACGGAGAATATGTTGCTTTCCTCTTCTTCCGTACTTTCCTCTGCAGGCACTGCATAAGCAGTGTAGGCAGGGATAGAGACAGTTGATTGAGACCTGGTTGTGAACGCAAATAAAAGCGTGAACAGGATAAGAACGGCAACCCTTTTCATAATTTTTTTTTATAATCAAACTTAGCACTATTTCATCAACACCGGTTTGTAAAATATGCCATAAAAAATGGTTTGCGCATGATTATTTGGTAACTTTATAGTAACGATAGCCTGCCATTATAGTACGTTTTAAATTTTGTTTATGACCCAGTCAGTAAGAACTGTTATTACAGGCACCGGCAGCTATATACCTGCTTATATAAAGACCAACCAGGATTTTGCGAGCCATAATTTTTATGCAGAGGATAATTCTGCACTGGATATTGAACCCCGTATAATTGTAGAAAAATTCAAACAAATTACGGGCATCCAGGAACGGCGGTATGCGCCCGCAGGCATTGAATCATCCGACATGGCAGCCGAAGCGGCCAGGATCGCTATTGAAGATGCCGGTTGCGATCCCGAGACCATCGACCAGATCATTGTGGCCCATAATTTCGGCAACGTGATCAAGCATACCATACAAACGGATGTATTACCCGCACTTGCATCCCGTGTCAAGCATTCCTTGAAGATCAAAAATCCTTCCTGCATTCCTTATGATATCTTATTCGGATGCCCGGGTTGGGTACAGGGCGTGATACAGGCCGACGCTTTTTTTAAAGCCGGCATTGCAAAAAAATGCCTGGTGATAGGAACAGAAACACTGTCCCGTGTGCTGGATGTGTATGACCGGGACAGTATGATATTTTCAGACGGGGCCGGGGCATCGGTACTGGAAGCGCAGGATGTAACTACAACCAATGCCGGTGTTTTGGGAACAAGTGTTCAATCACATTGCCAGGATGAAGTGAACTACTTAAACCTGGGTAAATCAAATTACCCGGATTCTGACCCCCGCATACGGTATATAAAAATGAAGGGAAGAAAAGTGTATGAATATGCAATGCGTTATGTACCCGTGGCTATGAAGATTTGTCTTGACAACAGCGGGGTTAATATCAGTGAGCTGAAGAAGATATTCATTCACCAGGCCAATGAAAAAATGGATGAGGCCATTGTAAAAGAGATGTACAAACTTTACGGCATTTCAACCGTTCCGGAACTGATCATGCCGATGAGCATTCATAACCTGGGCAACAGTTCGGTTGCCACCATACCCACTTTGTTTGATATGGTTCGTAAAGGCGGAATGCCTGCGCATAATTTAAGCAAAGGCGATGTGATCCTGTTTGCCTCTGTAGGTGCCGGTATGAATATCAATGCCGTTTGCTACCGGGTATAAATAAATTAGATTAAGGCCCTTAATTGGCGTACATTTGCCGAAATTTAAAATTATGGTAAACGATGTGATCACGAAGTTCCTGGAGCCCTCTCACCTGGCTAAAACAAGCGTAAAGATCGAGTTCAAAAAACGGAATGCCATTGTTGGTATTTTCGTAAGCTCGCCGGATTATGAAGACCTGAAATCAAAAAATTTCTGGCGTATTGTTTCTGAGATGCATATCCCTGAGTGGAAAAAGACCAGCGATAATAAACTGGCAAAAATTTACAGCGGTTCTGAATTCACCAGGCTTACCATCGCAAAAGAAAAATAAGTAAACCACCATCACTTTTTATAGTAAAAGGGCGCATTTCTAAATGCGCCCTTTTCTTTTTAAAAATTCCTTCCACCGGAACCCCGGGGTTTTGGTAATTCTTTCCTGGGTATCTTCTCATCACGCTGTGCGGTGTTATAAACAAATGAAGCAATAACGGTTGCTGCCTGTTTCAGGTCATCCGGAACCAGGTGATCGTAAGTGTCCATATTGGTGTGGTGCGTACGGGTATCGTATTCAATGGCATCCTGTATGAACTGGAAGCCGGGAATACCAACGCCGTCAAATGCCTGGTGATCGGTACCGCCGGTATTGTTGATGGTAACTGTTTTTGCACCAAGGTCGGCAAAGGGTTCCAGCCATTTGGCAAAGATGGGGCCGGCTGCTGCATTGTTCTGCAGATAAATGCCCCGTACTTTTCCTGTTCCGTTATCAAGGTTATAGTAGGCAGATACTTTTTCATGTTCGGGTTTCAATACCATATCAGCCGGATCGGCAAAATGATTTTTCACATAAGCCCTTGAACCAAGCAATCCCTGTTCTTCGCCACTCCATAAAGCAATGCGTATGGTACGTTTTGGCTGAAGACCGGTGGCTTTAATGATACGCACCACTTCCATCATCACCGCACAGCCGGCTGCATTGTCGGTGGCGCCGGTAGCACCCTGCCAGCTGTCCAGGTGCCCACCCAGCATTACGATCTCATTTTTTAGAACAGGGTCTGTTCCGGGAATCTCGGCGATCACATTATATCCTTTGATATCGGAATCATAGAATTTTGTTTTTACCTCTGCTTCCAGTTCAACCTTTTGTCCTGATTCAGCCAGGCGTTGCACCCGCAGGTAATCATCGCCCGATATCATCACCCAGGCAAAATAACGGGAAGAGTCTTTCGAAGGAGAACTTCCGTTCTGAACAAATAAAGTTCCGTCGTTACCACGGCCATTCATACTTAAGACCAGTGCAGGCTTTTCATTCTTATAGAAATTTTCCAGCTGGCGGGGGAATGACTGCTGCTGGCGCCTTGCCGCCATTTGTTCCGGTGTAGCATTGGGTTGCTGGCGCCGGGCTGTATCCCGTTTTGCATTTGCCATCTTATCCAGTTCTTCATCTGTAAACCGTTCGCCATCTGCGGAAAATGAAGGTTTCAGCGTGTCTTTTGAATAAAGCATCACGATCTTATCTTTCAACCTGCCTGCATAATTCTGATAAAGTTCTGCGGAGTCTTTTGCTTTGATCACGATCACTTCGCTGCTGACCATTTTCTTTCCAGGCGTACTTCCTGTCCAGGCCCTTGGTATGGCAATAAAAGGAACATAATAAGGAGTGGTCATCGCAACATAGCATTTCGTTTGTTCCCAACCTTTGCCAAAATCACCCCAGGGTTCAAGTGTGGCATTCACCAATCCCATCCTGGTTAATTCATCCTTGGCCCAGTTGGCTGCCCGTAAAAAGCCGGGAGAGTTGGTTAACCTGGGTCCGCTGCCGTCCGTTAAATGAAAAGCGATATTCATCACTTTTGAATTCTCCAATCCTTCTTTGCGAATGGCGGATGTTGCATCTGCCTGTGCAAAGGCGAGATTACTGCCAACACAAAACAGCGATGCAAATAATAATTGCTTTCTCATGATGTTAATTTTAGAACGCTGAATTTACAGGTTTAAAGATTAGGATGCAATTAAAATGTGATGGCGGGAAATAAGAAAGCCCATCTGCCAGCTGGCGGATGGGCTTAAAGCAGAATTTAACTGTTAGTTTGAAACCGGTTCCTCCATATAACTTTCCATCGGCTCGCAGGTGCAAATCAGGTTGCGGTCGCCAAAGGTATTGTTGATACGGGCTATAGAAGGCCAGAATTTATTCTTTGTAACATAAGCCAGCGGGAAAGCAGCATCCTGCCTGCTGTAACCATGGTTCCATTCATCGGCGCAAACCACCTGCTGGGTATGTGGTGCATTCTTTAATGCATTATCCGCTTTATCAGACTTACCGTCTTCAACGGCTTTTATTTCATTGTAAATGCTGATCAGCGCTTCGCAGAAACGATCGAGTTCGCCTTTGTCCTCGCTCTCTGTTGGTTCTATCATGATGGTTCCGGGAACCGGGAAACTCATGGTAGGAGCATGAAAACCATAATCCATCAGGCGCTTGGCTACGTCTTCGGCCTCAATACCGGCCGTTGTTTTGAACGGGCGAAGGTCAACGATGAATTCATGCGCACAAAATCCATTGGTGCCTGTGTACAGTATCTTGTAGTACTTTTCCAGTTTTGCCTTCATGTAATTGGCATTCATGATGGCGTATTCGGTGGATCTTTTCACTCCTTCTTCACCCAGCATTTTTATGTATGCATAGCTGATGAGTAAAATGCTGGCGCTGCCATAAGGCGCTGCGCTCACGGCGTGAATATTTGTTTGCGTTGATCTCAATGTGTCGTTCACATTATGTCCCGGCAGGTACGGTTTCAATTTATTATTTACACAAATCGGCCCAACACCCGGTCCGCCGCCGCCATGCGGAATGGCGAATGTTTTGTGCAGGTTCAAATGACAAACATCAGCACCGATCATACCCGGACTGCTCAATCCCACCTGTGCATTCATATTG
>DAOQRQ010000111.1:0-8586 GCA_035355815.1 Ferruginibacter sp.
CACTTCACTTCTCCCGGAAGGGATGGCAGAGCTGGCGGAAAAAGCTGCCCGGGAAAATCGATTTGCTGACCTTGCCTACAGCGAGCCTTTCTATCTAAAAGACTTTCAGGCACTTACTTGAAATGCCCGCTGCTCCCTACTGCTAAAGGATGATTAAAATCTTTCTAATATACTAGTTGCATAAGCAATTAATAGTATATTTGTTACGTTTATACATTGTTCAAGCATATTTAAAATTTAAAATCTTATGATGGTTGCGACTCAATCAAGTGAGCAGGAGTTTCCCGCTTCTGCAAACACATCAAGTTCTTCTATTAACGTAGATTACCACGCTCTTAAAAAAGCGGCCCTGGTATTACGTGCCTTAAACCACAAGCTTCGGCAGCAATTACTTAAACTGATCGAAGATGAAAAAAAAATTACTGTTACCGAGATCTATGTTCGCCTGCGCCTGGAGCAATCTGTGGCATCCCAGCACCTTGCCATTTTACGCAAGGCCGGTATTGTAACCACTGAACGTGATGGAAAATTCATCTACTACATGGTTAACTACAAGCGTATTGATGAGATCAGCCTGTTTGTTAAAAACCTGGTTGGCTAAATTTATCTTAATTCGAAAATTGAGCTGAAGCGGATGATATATCATCCGCTTTTTTATTTTTACCTTTGGCCGGATAAACAATTAAAACTATTGGTATGTTTATAAAACAATTATACACCGGTTGCCTGAGTGAAGCAGCTTATTATTTAGAAAGTGAAGGCGAAGCAGCCATCATTGACCCGTTACGGGATACCGACGAATACATTAAACTGGCAAAAGAAAGAAACGCCGGTATCAAATATATCTTTGAAACTCATTTTCATGCCGATTTTGTAAGCGGCCATATCGACCTCGGAAAGAAGACAGGAGCCCCCATCATATACGGACCCGGTGCCAATACCACTTATGAAGTGTATAACAGTAAAGACAATGAGATCTTTAAACTTGGTAAGGTAAGCATACAGGTATTGCATACCCCCGGGCATACATTGGAAAGCAGTTGCTACTTACTGCGTGATGAAAATGATAAACCCCATGCGATCTTTACCGGCGATACGTTATTCGTTGGCGATGTAGGCCGCCCCGACCTGAGCAGCGGTAATATGAGCAGCCAGGAACTGGCAGGCATCATGTACGATACCATCCAGCATAAGATACTTCCGCTGGCTGATGATGTTTTGGTGTACCCGGCCCATGGCGCAGGCAGCAGTTGCGGTAAGAATATGGGACCCGAAACCTTCAGCACCATTGGTGATCAGAAGAAAACAAATTATGCATTGCAGCCGCAAACAAAGGAAGAATTTATTGCAGCCGTTACAGACGGGCTGGCAGTTGCACCAAAATATTTTGCCATCAATGCACAGATAAACATGCAGGGATACGAAAGCCTGGATGCCGTAAAACAAAAAGGATTAACCGCTTTATCAATTGATGCGTTTAAGAAACTGGCTGCAGAAGAAGACACCTGGATACTGGATACCCGTAATGCAACCCTGTTCACCAAAGGTTTTGTTCCCGGCAGTGTTTCTATTGGTCTCGAAGGCCGTTTTGCAGAATGGGCAGGCAGCCTGTTGCCATTTGATAAACCCTTGGTACTGGTAACCGAGCCCGGTAAAGAAGAAGAATCGGTTATCCGTTTATCCCGGGTTGGTTTTGATAAAATGAAGGGTTATTTAAAAGGAGGCTTTGAAGCATGGCAGGCCGCAGGGGAAACTGTTGACCTGATCATTGATGTGGAAGCAGATGAACTGGCCATGGACATACCACATGATCCCAACCTGGTTGTAGTTGATGTAAGAAGAGAAACGGAATTTGCCGACGGGCATATCAAAAATGCCCAGAACCTTCCTTTGAATGAAATGAATGACCTGGTGAACCTTGCTCATTTTGAAGATGGTCAGAACCTGTACGTTCATTGCTTAGGCGGATACCGCAGTGTGATCGCTGCTTCATTATTGAAACGCCAGGGCGTTCATAATCTTCGCAACGTATTAGGCGGCTGGGGAAAGATCAAAGAACAGGAAAATATCAAGATAGAAAAAGAAACGAGCGTACTGAACTAGTATTTATAGATCTCTTTTATCTTAAGCAGGAAATGTTCTTTTTTCCTGCGGCTCACTTCTATCTCTGCATTATTGCTCATGATTACCGTACCGCCCTCGCCCCGCTGGTATTCCTTTACATGACGCAGGTTGATGAGAAAAGATTTGTGGACACGGAAAAAACTGGTACTGTCTAAAATATTTTCGTATTCAACCAGCGGTTTTGAAACGGTTACTGTTTTTCCTCCTTCCACATGAAATATGGTATAACTTCTTTCTGCTTCACAATAAAGTATATCGTCCAGTTTCAGAATGATAAAACCCTTGAGCGTGGGCAGGCATAACCGCATCTCTGACGGGTTGCCCTTGTTGTTTAAGTTATGCAGAAGATTTTCGGTCCATTCTTCTTTTTTTTCTTCCTGTAATCTTTTCTCTGCCCGCTGAACAGCTTCTATCAGCCGGTCTTCGTCTACAGGCTTCAGCAGGTAATCGGCTGCACTGTATTGCAGTGCCTGCAACATGTATTCATTGTGCGCTGTAACAAAAATGATCTCAAATTCCTTATTATCAAGTTCAGCGATCATTTCCATCCCGCTTTTGCCCGGCATTTGTATATCCAGGAAAACAATATCGGGCCTTTGCGCTTCAATTTGCTGTCTGGCCATTGCTGCATTTGAGCAGGTAGCTACCACCTTCACCTGCGGGCAATGCCGTTCCAGCATTTTTTGTAATGTTTTTATACCATCGGGTTCATCATCTACTAAAATAGCTTTCATAAAAAATGGTTATGTATTAATTAAATTAAACCGGAGTATGGCCCTGGTACCGCTTCCTTTTCCTTCTATCCCGGACAGGTCAGTTATCTGCAGACTGCAATTGGTCTGGTATTTTTCATTCATGATCTTGATCCGGTTGCGCAGGTTTTCCAGTCCTACCGAACGATGGCCGGCCTTATGCTGTTCTTTCTGTTTTTCTGCCTGTATAATGCCGATGCCATTATCTTCAATGGTGCAGGTTATTTTATCATCGCTTCTTGTAAAGGACAGGGAAAGTTTTTTGTTGCCGGTGGATTGCAGCAGGCCATGCCAGATGGCATTTTCCACCAGCGGTTGTATCATCAGCGAAGGTATCTGTGTTTCTTCTGCATCAATGTTCGCTGCGATGGTAATATCCCAGGTAAAGGAATCGTCAAACCGGAGCTGTTCCATTTCAAGATAGGTTTTCAGGTATTCGGTATTCTCATGGAGTGTTACAAATATATCCCTTGAATGATTCAGTGTCATACGTATCATCAGTGCAAACTTACTCAGGTAACGGGAGGCTTTTTCATTGTCTTCTTCCAGTATCATGCGCTTGATGCTGTTAAGTGCATTAAAAACAAAATGCGGGTTCATCTGCGCCTGAAGGGCAGATAGTTTTGCTTCGGCCAGTTGTTCATTGATGTTTGCCAGTTCTTCCTGTTTTACTTCCAGTGTTTTTTCCGACTCCAGTTGTTTTAATTTATTGCCGATCAGGGTGGCGATGGTGGTTAGTATCTGTATATCCCGTTCGGTAAAATAACCGGCTTCGTGATGTTCCGAATCGATCACCCCCAGCAGTTCGTTATTATGAATGATGGGAACACAGATCTCACTTAAGCGAAAGGCTTCATCTACCCGGTAGCGCCTGTCCTTTCTGGTATCCTTTATCAAAACAGGTTGCATGGTTTGTATCACATGGCCTACCACGCCCTGCCCGGGCAGCACATCAAATACGTTTGATTCAATGTATTCCGGTTTGCCTTTTGGCCCATACGCCGCTTTCTGTACCATCTTTGTTTTGTCGCCGTTCCACAGGTAGATCATACAGTCTACATAATTCATACGCCCGATCAGGTGCCCAGCCACATCCCACAGTACCTGCTCGGCTGTTTTTTTATCAGCCAGCGAAGAAGAAAAGTAGTTGCTGATCTGCTCCAGTTCATAACGGTTCTTATAATCATCTGCCTGCAGTTTCTGAACCTGCGTTTTTTCCATTTCCTTTTTCCGGGCAATATCCGTTCTCCAGTTGATGAACAGATACAGCAATAATAAAAGCAATAAAATCATTAAAACACGGAACCATGTTTTTTGCCAGAAGGGCGGTAATATATCGATCCGTATCTCCTTTACCTGCTCGGCCCATTTGTTGTTGAGCGAGAAGACCTTCAACTGTATGCGGTAATTACCCGGAGCCAGGTTAGAAATACTGAATGATGACTGGCTTCCCAGTTGTTGCCATGGCGAGTTTTCATTCCGGAATATTCGATACGCATAGCCCTGGCTCTGGCCATCGTAAAAATTAATACTGCCGATCGTTATTGTTACATCATTGTGAAGCCAGGAAGTTGATATCTCGTTGCCAGGCAGGTAAATATTTTTCAGCCCGTTGATGCTGAGATTTTCTGCAAACACTACCGGCCGGGTTGTTGAACTGGTCATGCCGAACGGATTAAACCGAACAATGGCCGTATAAAATCCAAGATAAAGCAGTTGCTGTTCGCTGTCGTAATAGAATTTAGAGCCTTTTAATACCGGCATTTCCGGCAGTCCCTCATCTTTGCCGAATCTTTTTATCTCCATGGATCGCAGGTCCATGCAGGCAATACCCGAGTAACAGGCAATCCAGAGTTTTGTACCTACAATAATTAACGAAGCAATATTATCATCGGGCAATCCGCTGCTGCGGGTAAAATGGCGGAATGTTTTTTTCTCAATATCATAACTGATCAACCCGTTATTGATACTGCCAAACCAAATCAGGTTTTGTTTGTCGATGATCATGGCCGTTACCTGCTTGTCGGGCATCTTTATAAACGGAAAGGAATCAAGCCGTTTATCAAAGCTGTTCAGTGCAGCATTATACCGGGTGATACCATGACCGGCAACCCACATATATCCCGAAGTATCTTCCGCAAATGCAAAGGGGATGGCCGGCATAGAATGAGTGACCGGCAGCATTGAAAAACTGCGTTCGGCTGTATTGTATTTATAAATATGTGCAGCACTTATCCAGATATTACCTCGGCTGTCCCGGTACAATTCATTCGTCCAGTCCTTTTCTGCCCAGGCCGGCGGATTTAGTTTCATCTCTTTCCCGTTCTTCTCATTATAAAGAAACAAAGGCCCCCCGGTTCCCAAAAGCAAGGTTGATGAATCAATAGTAGATATTCTGTAAACGGAGTGAGTAACGGGTTCATTTTTCAGTCCTACTTGTTTTTCAAACTGAAATGTTTTTTTATTGTAGATCAATACTCCTCCTCCGGCCCTTGTTCCGGCGTACACCTTGTTACTTGTGACATACACAGAATGTATACGTATCCCTGGAAATGTATCTTCGAGCCGGGCCGGAATATCAGTCACTTCAACATGCGAGCGCAAACGATCCTGCCTGAATAAGCCCCGGGTGGTTGCTATCCATAAATTATTGTCCCTGTCCTGCAGCAGTTCATTGCATTGATAGGAAGGAAAATATTTTTCGGGGTAACATTTTACGGAACCCGATTCCGGGTAGAACCGCATCTTATAAAACCCTGAATTATGCCCTGTGATGTATAGAATACTGTCTTGCGCCAGCAGTAATTTCGATCGCCAGGAAAATTCTGATTTTAACGGCATTACCGGTAACCGGGAAACCACCTTGGTCTTTTTTTCAATATTGGCATAAACCAGCGAATCACTTGCCGATTTAAGAACGATCAGTTGCCCGGGTTTCACCTGGAAGAACTTACAATCCGTTTTTGGATAGTTTAAAAATTCGGCCAGCAGCGGGCAATCAGCTGCCGTCATTTTTTTAAACAGTTTTGTTGTTTTATCATAGAGGTAAAGCCCGTCAATAGAGATGATAAGTAAGCGGTGGTCGTCCAATACCAGCAGTTGTCTTCCAAAAACAAAATGTTCGGAAGCTACTTTTTCACCTTTATAAAAATCAAACCGGAACAGCAGTTTGTGATTTTTATTATAATGATAGAAGCCAGAACGGGTTAGTATGTAAACATCCTCCCCGTTCTCTCCGTAAGCCCCCATCATAAAATTGAACTTATACTCGTATTGCCTGTCGTGGTATGGAATAAAAATATTTTTCCGCTCACCGGTACGTGTATTTATAATATGCAGGCCCGACGAAAAAAAAGCCAGCCGTTCGTTATCCAGCCGGGTCATCCCTAAAAATTCTTCCGATGCCGGTGAAAGACTGTCGTTGGTACTGTGATATTGCCTGAACCTGCTTCCGTCGTACCGGTTCAATCCTGAAAGGGTCGACAACCATAAATAGCCTGTAGCATCCTGTGCTATTCCTGTTATGGTATTATCCGATAAACCATCTGCCGTTGTATAACCTGTAAAATTCTTTTCAGAAAGATCCTGTGCAGCCAGGCAACTGGCAAAGGATAAAAAAATAAATAAGAATAATATTCGCAGCCTGGTCATCATTGAAACACATTATTTCATTGAATAAAGGTAGCAACTTACCTCACAAAAATATCCGTACAAAAAGTATCCGGGCACACCTGCCGCCGTTGGGAAACCCAATCCCGCCCTTTATGCTGTAAGCAATGCAGGTAGCACAACGGCGACCTAAATATTTTTTTTAATCGCATAATCCGCAAGGAAAAAAAGGTCGGCCGTTTGGAAATACACGTTTAAAAAAAGTTAGCGCCGATGCTACGTTTGCACCACAATTATAAAAACACAGCCATGAAAAAAATTATTCTGTTTTTCACCATTAGCTTATGCACCACAATGCTCCGTGCACAAAACGTAGGTATTGGAACCAGCACACCCGACAGCTCTGCCGCACTGGATATCACTCATTCCGCCAAAGGATTACTGATACCCAGAATGACGACGGCATTCATTAATTCCATTACCAATCCGGCAACAGGGTTGATGGTTTATGATACAGTAAATAACCAGCTGATGGTAAATATGGGAACGCCTGGTGCAAGCAACTGGCAAAACATTGCATCAAAAAGCGCCTGGAGCCTTAATGGTAACTACGGTACCAATGTGGTCACCCAGTTCATCGGCACTACAGATAACCGGCCTTTGCGTTTCCGGGTAAATGGTATCCTGGCGGGAGAACTGAGCCCTGCCCTGGGGAACATATTCTGGGGATTGCGTGCCGGTGATCAAAACAACACAGCCTTCAGCAATATCGCAATAGGAACCGATGCATTAAAACTGAACCGGAACCGTTCTAACCTGGTAGCGATCGGCGACTCTGCATTATTTAATAATGGTACAGGTGCTACAGCTATTGATGAGGCAACCTCTAATACAGCAATAGGATCGAAATCATTATTTTCGAATACCCTCGGAAACCGGAATACAGCCACCGGCTTTGAATCACTTTATTCCAATACCACAGGCAATGTTAATACTGCTTATGGCAATAAGGCCCTTTTTTACAATACCAGCGGCCGTTTTAATGCTGCAACCGGGTCTGATGCCCTTTATTACAATACCACGGGTGAGGCAAATACAGCAACCGGTAACCAGTCGCTTTTGGGCAACACCACCGGATCTGATAATACGGCAACCGGGTTTCAATCGCTTGCATCTAATAATACCGGTATCCGTAATACTGCCATGGGCAGCCAATCGCTTTATTCCAACACCGGCTCTGATAACACAGCTGTTGGAGCGGTAGCGCTTCGCCTGAATACTGCAGGCTATAACAATAATGCGATCGGCGCTTTCAGTCTTTACCATAATACCACGGGTTTCAACAATACGGCCAATGGTACTGCAGCGCTTTATTATAATACAGACGGGGTTTATAATACGGCCAACGGTACATCCAGTCTTTTCTCAAACACAACAGGAGATTACAATACGGCCACCGGTACAAATACCCTTTATTATAACACAAATGGAGGGTTGAATACAGCGAATGGCACCGCAGCGCTTCAATATAATACTACCGGCAGCCAGAACACAGCGCTGGGATATTATGCAATGCGCAAGAATACAATCGGTGATTTTAATACCGCTGTTGGAGTAGAAGCGCTTATTGAAAACACCGAAGGTGGTTTCAATACGGCTGTGGGAAATTTTGCACTCACCTTAAATACTGTTGGTACTTCCAATGTGGCCATGGGATGGGCTGCCTTGTCTAAAACAACCGGTTCGGCAGGCAATACTGCCATCGGTGCCAATGCGGGAGACAATTATAATAACGGGTACTACAATACTTTCATCGGGTCTAGTGCCGATGTGAACGGGGCTGGTTATTACAACAGCATCGCCATCGGCAATTCGTCAACAGCAACAGCGCCTTTACAGGTACGTATCGGCGGTTCCTTTATTACTTCCATAGGAGGCTATCAAAACTGGACCAATATCAGTGATGGCCGTTTTAAACAGCATATCAAAGAAGATGTGAAAGGACTTGAGTTCATCATGAAGCTGAAGCCGGTTACCTACAATCTTAACATATCCGGCATAAGTGAAAAACTCAATGAGGGCCGTGGAAAGAAAATGGATG
>DAOQRQ010000112.1:0-8474 GCA_035355815.1 Ferruginibacter sp.
GTGGTTGTATAATTGTGCAAAGGAGTCGCTGCTTACAAAGGACAAGCCTGCTTTTTATATTCCCAACCTGCTGGATAAAAATATCTTTAAGCCAACCGATAAAAAAACGGCCCGGCAAATATTGAATATCGACAATAACGAGACCGTGATCGCATTTGGAGCCATTACGGTAGACAGTCCGTATAAAGGATGGGCTTATTTGCAAAAAGCGCTTGCATTGCTGATGCAAGCTTCTCCGGCCGAAAACATTTCTGTTTTAATATTCGGCAGCAGCTATAAAAAAGAGATCGCCGATGCCATACCCTTCCCGGTTAAATTCATGGGTTACCTGAAAGACGAGTATTCAACAGCCCTTGTTTATAATGCTGCGGATGTTTTCATAGCGCCTTCGCTTGCCGAAGCATTTGGTTATGTGGTGATGGAGGCATTAAGCTGCGGTACGCCGGTGGTAGGCTTTGATGTGGGCGGCATACCCGATATGGTGAAACATAAAGAAAACGGTTACCTGGCTAAGTATAAAGATGCCGAAGACCTGGCAGAAGGCATCAGGTATTGCATCAGTAGCGGCGTTAAAGGTTATTTGCCGGCTGATATTGAGCCGGAACTTACATTAAAGAAACACCTGGAGCTGATTGACCAGGTAAGCAAATAATAATACAGGGTAAAGGGAATTGATTTTACTTTTGCCCCGGTATGTAAAACGACATATTTATTTTTTTCCTAAAGGGCGCCTGTAAAATAAGATGCCTGCTTGGAGCGTTAAGGTCTTTTACATATGGATTTTTTGTAAAATCATATATTTAAGGCATATTATCAATTTAAAATGTAATTATTTATACATGGCTGACAACATTCTGAAAAAGTATTTCCCTGTTGATATTTCAAAGAAACAGGCTTCCGATACCGGCATGGCAATGACGCTTATCCTGCTGCTGGTTGGATATTTTACCCAACAGGTCATCTATTACAAGCTGGCTATCCCGGTACTGGTACTTACCATGGCAGCGCCTATGTTCTTTTCCATAACCTTTATAGCCTCCATATGGCTCGGATTAACCACCCTGCTGGGCGAAGTGGTATCGAAAGTGCTTTTATCGGTGATATACTTTGTGATATTATTCCCGGTTAGTATCATCCGTCAGTTGATGGGAAAAGATACATTAGACCTGAAGACATTCAAGAAAAGCAATAAGTCAGTGATGGTTACAAGAGACCATCTTTTTGTATCAAAAGATATTGAACATCCATATTAAAAAATTAAAAAATCAGCATCATGGAATTTTTACGTGAACTGTGGGCCTTTTTAAAAGTCAGGAAGAAATTCTGGCTCTTGCCCCTCATTATTGTGCTTTTGGTATTTGGCGTTTTGATCGTGCTTTCTGCAGGATCTGCAATAGCGCCGTTCATTTATACATTGTTTTAATTTAAAAGACTAACGCTTTGGCAACATTTATTTTAGGAATTTCTGCCTATTATCATGATAGCGCTGCCGCCATTGTTTGCGATGGAGAGATCATAGCAGCTGCCCATGAGGAACGCTTTACCCGGAAAAAACACGACCCCTCTTTTCCCGAAAACGCCGTACGTTATGTACTGCAGGAAGCCGGCATTGAATTCAAAGACCTCGCTGCAATCGCTTTTTATGATAAGCCTTTCATCAAGTTTGAACGCCTGATCGAAACCTATCATGCTTTTGCGCCAAAAGGGCTTACCAGTTTTCTTTCCTCTGTACCCGTATGGATAAAGGAAAAACTGTTCATGAAAAAGATGCTGAACGATGAGTTTAAAAAATTCAGTGATAAAAAGATCCCGGTTTTATTTCCCGAGCATCACCTGTCTCATGCAGCCAGCGCATTTTATCCAAGTCCTTTCCAGGATGCGGCTATCTTAACCGTTGATGGCGTGGGTGAATGGGCAACCACCACCATTTGCCATGGTGTTGGCAATGAAATAAAAATATTGAAGGAATTACACTTCCCGCATTCTCTTGGTTTGCTATACTCTGCTTTTACTTATTATACCGGCTTTACGGTGAACAGTGGTGAGTATAAACTGATGGGACTGGCGCCTTATGGTAATCCCGATTCAGCACAAACAAAAGAGTTCAAGGAAAAAACGCTGAACACGCTGATAGATGTACGGGAAGACGGATCGATCCTGCTGAACATGAAATACTTTAATTATGCCACTGGATTGAAGATGACCAATAATGCAAAATGGACAGAGTTGTTCGGCCTTCCTCCCCGCAACCCGGAATCAGAGATCTCACAGGATTATATGAATATGGCCCTGGCCATTCAGCAGATAACCGAAGAGATCGTTATAAAACTGGCGGCTACTGCAAAGCAGTTAACCAACAGCGATAACCTGGTAATGGCCGGCGGTGTGGCGTTAAACTGTGTGGCAAACGGGAAACTGATCGAGACCGGGATGTTCAAGAATATCTGGATACAGCCTGCATCCGGTGATGCCGGTGGCGCATTGGGTGCAGCATACTTAGGATGGTACTTATGGAAGGGAGAAAAAAGAACAGTGAATCCGAACGTAGCCGATGAAATGAAAGGCGCATACCTGGGCCCCGAATTCGACGAAAAGAATATCATGGGCATGATAAGAAAGTACGGCGCAACCTATACACACTTCGAAGATTTTAATGACCTCACCAGGCTGGTTGCATCCAAACTGAATGAAGGCAATGTGGTGGGCTGGTTCCAGGGAAGAATGGAATATGGCCCGAGAGCCCTGGGCGGCCGCAGTATATTGGGCGACGCCAGGAACCCGGAGATGCAGAAGAAGATGAACCTTAAGATCAAATACCGGGAAGGCTTCCGTCCTTTTGCACCTTCTGTTTTGGAAGAAGATGTAAAAGAGTATTTTAAATTAGAGGGAACATCTCCGTATATGCTGGTGGTAATGCCGGTACAGGAGAAACATATAAAACCTTTGCCCGCTAATTATAACAGCATGGAAATGTACGACAGGCTTTATCACCTGCGTTCAGATATTCCTGCAGTAACCCATGTGGATTATTCTGCCAGGATACAGAGTGTAAGTAAAAAGACCAACCCACGTTACTGGAACCTCATCAATGAATTCAAGAATCAAACAGGATACGGTTTGCTGGTGAACTCCAGTTTTAACGTACGTGGCGAACCCATTGTATGTACGCCCGATGATGCCTTCCGCTGCTTTATGCGTACAGAAATGGACTTCCTGGTAGTGGGTAATTTTGTTTTTGATAAAACAAACCAGAAGGAACTGGTGAACGATACAAACTGGAAAGAAGAATTCAAACTGGACTAATTTTATTTTCTATGCCGGACAAGGACGATAAAAAAAATGTTTCAAAAGGGAAAAAGATAAAATTCGCTTTATTCACCCTGCTGTTTTTGGCGGTGATCATCATCGTGCTATCAGAGATCGTCCTGGCATTCATGAAATACCCGTCCAGCTACGACAAGATGAAGAAAGTATCGTACACGCAGGCAAAATGGTGGACATGCGATTCTGTCTCCGGCCCCCGTTATGTGGCCCACCAGGCCACCCTGGAAGATTCAGTTTATTTCTTAAGAGAGATATGGTATTACAAAAGGCTGATGATGATCAACAACGATGGTTATCACGATAAAGATAATTTCACCGCCATCTCTCCCGAAAGCGATTCTATAAAAATACTTGCTGCAGGCGACAGTTTTACCTGGGGCGCTTCTTCCGACATCGGCAGTTCATTCATCGACATACTCGAAAGCGATGTGAATAAAGTACATCCCGCCCTTGTATGGAACACGGGTATCCCCGCAACCGGAACAAACCATGCCATTTTCACCACCAAAAAATACCTGCCCGTTCAGCATTCCAACTATGTAGTGCTGGGCTTTTATGCCGGAAATGATTTTGGCGACAACCTGCTTCCTTACGACCGCATTGTATTCAATAAACTGGCAAGCTGTTACAGCCAGTACGACTTTGACAAGAATATGCACCCGGTTAAGATCAGCAACCGGGAAGCGTATAAGATTGCAACCGGTTCGTATCCGTTGGAAGAACTGAATTTCTTCCAGAAGATACTTGCCCGAAGCCGCTTTATTGCTTTTACCTCTGAACTGATTACCAAGGTTCAGAACCGGGTAAGCGGCAGCAAGGAAAAAGCCAGGGAACTGGAATATAAATTAACCAGGGATTACCTGAAAGAACTGGATGAGTATGTAAAAGCGAATAATGCAGAACTGATCGTACTGATCATTCCATCGCTGAATGATGTGAAGAAAAAAGACGAACATTATTTCAATGCGTTAAAATTATTTAAAGAACTGTCAATAAAATATGTTGATCCCATTGACCAGCTGACCACCGAAGATTACCTGACCATTGACGGCGGACACTGGCATAACAGCGGACATATCAAAGCCGGGCACCTGCTCAGTAAATACCTGCTGGACCGCATCAAAGAAAAGAATCAAACCGACTTTAAGCAAAAGGCTTCAAAATAAGACAACTGCTTTTACCAGGCCGACATTGCCTTTCAATTTTTAAATTTCGTGATACAGAGAAAAAGACCCACCGGAGATAACCTGCTCACTGTTTCAAAGAAGCAGGATATGAGCCTGAATCTCTTCTGGTACGGGCTGGTTGTATACATGATCTTTTTTGTACTGGCGGCCGCCGAAGCGCCGTTTCTTACTGCAGCCAGTGCACAAGGTATTCAGGCCATCGGGCTTTTATTGATGATCGCCGGAGGAGCCGGGCTGATGACATTTAAATTCGACGACGGGTACCTGAAAAACCTGTTCATTATTAACCTGCTTTATTCGGTCACTATCATCATGCGGGGAGCACAGTTTGATAAGGATGCCATAAAGCAAATGCTGTTCGATCCCTGGTTCGGTGTACTGCCCTACCTCTGTTCTGTATTTGTACTGTTGCCAAGGAATATTAAGGCATATAAGAAATTGTTCAACATATTGCTCATTTTTGGCGCTGCCTATCTTGTTTTTGCATTTACATTCTATAATACATTACACGATTACGACCGCTTGAACCTGGTGGCACAAGGACTTGTTGAAAACCTGTCTGTTTTCCTCGCCCTGCCCGTTGGCTATATGCTCATCAGCTACCCATACCATACAAAGGGCAAAAAAGATTTCTTTGGCATTGGTAAAAAAAATGCGTTCATGGTATTCATGTTCATGGTCACTTTGTTCTTTGCCATATTCCGGGCAAGGCGGGGCCTCATATTCATGTGCGCCACCACCTTCCTTTGTGTGGCAATGGTAGCTATCCTGAGTACCAAAAAGAAGATGCTGATCATTGTAATGGCTTCTATTATGGTCCTTATCGGAGGGGCTTTCATTGCAAGCATGAAAGAACACTCTGCCTTTAATTTTCTTATGGAACGGGGTGAAGAAGATACGAGATCGGGTGTGGAAGTGTGGATGTATGCCGATATGTCGTCGGCCGACTGGGTGATCGGTAAAGGAATAAAAGGAAAATACTACTGCCCTATTGTAGATAATGTAAACGATGCAGAGGGATTGGGATACCGTGATAATATTGAAACCGGCTACCTGCAGATCATCCTGAAAGGAGGGATAATAAGTCTTGCCCTGCACCTGCTGATGTTTTTTCCGGCGGTGTATAAAGGCCTTTTTAAATCACGGAATGTGTTATCAAAAGCGGCGGCTTTATGGATATTCCTGTGGATCATATATCTCTACCCGTCTGGCGGTATTGTTTTTTCCATGAACTATATACTGGTATGGGTGGCTGTGGGTATCTGTTATTCGGATAAGATCCGTAACCTTTCTGACGAAACAATTAAAACACACTTGCAATAAAATCTTTGAACCCAGCATGTCATTGCCAAAAACACTCATAGTAGGTCAGCCGTTCAATAATAATTTCGGCGGGGGTATTACCCAGGCAAACCTGTTTGCAGGCTGGACTAAGGATAAGATTGCAGTAGTATGCACCGATCACATATTCAATAATATCAACGCAGAAGCCTGCGAAACCTATTATATACTGGGTAGTGAAGAATACAAATGGATGTTCCCCTTCAGTCTTTTGCAACGCAAAGTAGAATCGGGAGAAAGAAAAGTGAGAACAGAAACAAGTAAGCAGGCTCCTGTTGCAGCCAAACCGGGTTTCAGAACGAAACTGATCGATAATTACTTTTATCCATTCCTGGAATATGCTGGATTGTTTCATTCTCTGTCGCGTATTCAGTTATCTGACAGGCTTTGCAAATGGATCGACGAATACAATCCCGATTGCATCTATGCACAGGCATCCAGCCGGGAAGGCTTGTTGTTTTGTAAAGCCATCCAGGAATATGCAAAGAAGCCGATGATCTATCACGTGATGGACGACTGGCCATCTACCATCAGCCAGAAAGGCCCCTTTAAAAATTACTGGCATAAAAGGATCGACCGGGAGTTAAGAGCAATGATGGACAGGGCAACCGTGCTCTTAAGCATCAGTCATGCCATGGCCAGGGAATATAAGAAGCGGTATGGAAAAGATTTTATAACGTTTCATAATCCCATTGAAATCGATTTCTGGAAAAGTCATCAGCGCTCAAACTATGAACTGGGCACCACTCCAACCATACTTTATGCAGGAAGGATCGGTACAGGTATTCAAACCAGCCTTGAATCATTGGCACAGGCGGTTGACAAAGTAAATGAAGAATTGAAAACATCGGTACAGTTTGTTCTGCAAACAAAAGACCAGCCAACCTGGATCGAAAAGTATAAATGTGTAAGGCATAAGGCAATGGTAGCTTATAATGAACTGCCGAAAGTTTTTGCAGAAGCGGATTTTCTTTACCTGCCGTATGATTTTTCTGCGGAATCAATCCGCTTCATCAAATACTCTATGCCTACCAAGGCGCCGGAATACATGATCAGCGGAACGCCGGTTATTGTTTTTGGTCCTGGTGAAACAGCCCTGGTGGAAGACGCTGTGCAGAACAAATGGGCCATGACGGTAACGGAGAATAATGTTGACCGGTTGGCAGAAGCTGTTGCAGCCCTGGTGAAAGATATGGGTCTTAGAAAACAAATTGCAGAAAAGGCGATAAGTATTGCCGAAACAAACTATAATTCAGAAAAAGTAAGAAACCGGTTCAGGGAAGTGATCGCTTCCATGACCGCCAAATAAAATGAGCAACCTGGGTTTGAATATAATGGTAATGGGTGTTTCCATCTTTGACGGAATGGCCGGCTCTACCCGTGTGCGGAACCTGTTTGCGCCACTGATCGGTAAAGGGTTATTGAAGGCAAGCAATCTTATTTACGAAACCGATAATAAAGTACCAATAGGAAAGGAAGGAAGACTCAACGACATTAACTTCCGCATAATCGGGTTCAGGCTTGGTAATCCTTTTTCAATTTTCAGCTTTTGGGGCAGGGGAATGTCGTTCTTAAGAAAGAATAAACAGGCCGGCAGTAAGAATATCATCTATAATTACAATTACCCCGATCTGAAGAACATCGTTTTTTTAATGTACGGAAGAATGATCGGCTATAAGATCGTGTTTGATATTATAGAAGATAACCGTTTTGAAGCGCATGTTGGTTTTGTCAATAAAGTACGGATCAAAACATCGCTGGTTCTTTTCAAGCTATCAAGATATTTCACCAAAGCCTATATTGCTATTTCCGATCACCTGTACAAAAGAGCGGAGGAAAATGCCAAAGGAAAGATACCGGTACATCTGATACCTATAACGGTGAACCTGGATTATTTTAAGATCAACGGGCACCAGGTAAATAAGAATGAACTGAAGATATTTTACGGAGGTTCTTTTGCACCCAAGGATGGATTGAGTTACCTGCTCGACGCATTTGAAGAAGTAAGTAAAAAAGACAATAACATCAAACTGGTATTGACGGGCCTGGGTAATCCTGCTGATGTTGATAAGATAAAGGAAAAGATCTCCGGGTCTGCAGCAAAGGAACGGATACTCTTTAAAGGGTTCCTGGCTACCGACGAATATTATGCAGTGCTGAACAGCTGCGATATCTTTTGTATGACAAGGGTAAATTCAAAATTTGCCAATGCAGGCTTCCCTTTCAAGCTGGGTGAATTCCTGGCTTCGGGTAAGGGCGTGATCGCCACCAGGGTTGGTGACGTTCCCAAATACCTGCACAACGGGGAGAATTCTTTGCTGATAAATCCCGATTCGGTTTCAGAGATCGTACAGGCTTTGTCAACTTTTATTAATAACCCGGAGAAGATAAATACATTAGGCGCCGCTGCAAGAAGAACAGCCGAAACCAATTTTGATTCGGATAAGATAAGTATGGAGTTGTTGTCCATTTTCAATTCCATTTAAAACAAGATCGTACAAGATGAAAATATTATTTGGCTTACACGGAACCACGCATACCGAGATCGCACAATCTGAGATTGATGCTTTCCGCAAAGCAGGCGCCGAAACAGAAGCATGCGCTTATGGCAACTGGGGTACG
>DAOQRQ010000113.1:0-8458 GCA_035355815.1 Ferruginibacter sp.
ATCCCTGTCCATGGCATAATACCTGCCGGTGATGGTAGCAATATGCCCGGTTGTTTTTTTGAGATGTTCCTGCAGTTCGGTTAAAAAACCCAACCCGCTTTTGGGATCGGTATCTCTTCCATCCGTAAACGCATGTACCAGTACATCCTTTAGTTGTTCATTGGCACAAAGACTTATTAATGCTTTTACATGATCTATATGCGAATGCACGCCGCCATCACTTACCAGGCCCACCAGGTGAAGCGTTTTTCCATTTTGTTTTGCGTAGCGTATGGCATTTAATAAAGATTGGTTCTTTGCAAACCCGCCGCTGCGGATCGCCACATTAATGCGTTGCAATTCCTGGTAAACAATCCGGCCGGCGCCCAGGTTAAGATGCCCAACTTCGCTGTTCCCCATCTGCCCATCTGGCAGGCCAACCGCCTCGCCACAGGTTACCAGCGTTGTATTAGGATATTTTGAATATAAAGAATTTACAAACGGAGTGTTTGCATTTTGGATGGCATCGCTGCTTTTTACTTTGCCAAGGCCCCAACCGTCCATTATTATCAGTATAACTTTCTTATCTTCCATTTCGTAAAACTAAAAGATTTGCAGCTAAGTACAATTCTTTATTGTCTTATGGGTATAAAATAGCCCCAACTCCCGGCAATTTTAACACAGGTTGGCACGTTTTTAGTCGAATTCCCGGAGACAAAAAACCTACTGAAAATGAAACAGTTTTTTTCTTTATTATTGGTTGGCGCTTTGATCAGTTCGTTTACTTTTTTTGCCAGTATTGATGAAGTGATCGCCGGAATGAAAGCCGGTAATGCTTCTGAAGTAGCCCGCTTTTTTGATAATACCGTAGAGCTGAACATGCCTGAAAAAAGCAACAGTTACAGCAGGAGCCAGGCCGAACTGGTGCTAAAGGATTTTTTCAATACCAATACAGTAAAAAGTTTTGAAGTACTTCACAAAGGAGAGAATGGCGGATCGCAGTATTGCATCGGTACCCTGGTCACCCGCAACGGTTCTTTCCGAACCACCATCTTCATGAAACAGAAGGGCGATAAGCAATTGCTTCAGGAAATAACATTTGAGAATAAATAGATCGGAATAAATAATAAACAGAACGCCCCGGACCTTCCGGGGTTTTTTGTTTGTGTTCTTTCTTAGCTTTGTTGATATGGAGTATAAAGAACAGTTAGATCTGCTTATTAAAAATGCGCTGGCAGAAGATATTGGTGACGGCGATCATTCCACGCTTTCATCCATTGCACCTGGAGCAGAAGGGATGGCGGTGTTGAAAATAAAGGAAGCAGGGATACTGGCGGGGATGGAAGTGGCCGAAACCATCTTCCGCTATATGCAACCGGGTATTATTTTCACGCCGTATAAAAAAGACGGTGACGAAATGAAGTATGGCGAAAGAGCCTTTGAAGTAAAAGCGAAAGTGCATACGATACTGCAATGCGAAAGACTGGTGCTGAACTGTATGCAACGAATGAGCGGCATTGCAACCCTAACCCATCAATACACGCAAAAACTGAAGCCTTATAAAACAAAGTTGCTGGATACAAGGAAGACCACTCCCAATTTCCGGCTGCTGGAAAAAGAAGCAGTGCGTATCGGGGGAGGCGTGAATCACCGTTTTGGATTGTACGATATGATCATGCTTAAAGACAACCACATTGATTATTGCGGGGGAATAGAAAAGGCGATATTGAAAGCGTATGATTATGTGCAAACAAAAAAACCGGGGTTAAAAATTGAGGTAGAAACAAGGAATATGGATGATATAAAAAAAGTGATGGCAGTAGGGAAAATAGATCGTATCATGCTGGATAATTTTACGCCCGAACAGATCGCCGATGCGCTTACGGTCATCAAAGGCAAATATGAAACGGAAGCCAGCGGCGGCATCAATTTGAATAATATAGAGGCCTATGCCGCCACGGGCGTGGATTATATTTCCAGCGGCGCCATCATTCACCAGGCAAGAAGCCTGGACCTGAGCCTGAAAGCAGTGATCATCTGAAACAGCTAATATGTCAAAGAAAAAATTAAGTTCATTCGGCGGGCTGGTCTATTCAACCAACCCGGATTTTAAATTACCCGAAGAAGAGAATAAGGCTGTGCAAACCATAGAGCCGGCTCAACAGCAATTGCGTGTAATACTGGATACAAAACACCGGGCCGGTAAAGCGGTAACACTTGTTTATGGATTTAAAGGCAGCAACGCCCACCTGGAAGAACTGGGCAAAAAATTAAAATCATTCTGCGGAACAGGCGGCTCGGTAAAAGACGGCGAAATAATTGTACAGGGCGATCACCGGGAAAAAGTTTTACAATGGCTGCACAAGAACGGGTATAAAATGGCTAAAAGAATTTAATCCTGCTTTTTTGCTTCCTTATTTTCTTCAATACTTAATGCTCCGCTGGGGCATTTTTTTACCTGCTCAATGATCCGTTGCGTATCTGCCTGGCTCATATCTATCCAGGGCCTGCGGCGGGGATCAAATACGGAGGCAAGGCCTTTGGCGCAAATGCCGGAATGGGTACAGATATCCGGTTTCCAGGCAATGGTTGTTTCTCCGTTTGTATAGTGAAGTGTTTTGAGTGGCATAGGCGTTATTTTTAACAGGGATGCAGTATGTAAATTACAACAAAAAGTAAATTTTAGTGTTACTTTTACGGCAAGTAAACCTCATACATGATCTCTAAAATATCAGAGGGCATCACCATCAGTGTAGAAACCTACTACCAGCCGGATTACAGCAACCCGGTGAACAGTGAGTATATGTTTGCTTACCGCATCACTATTGAGAACAACAACAACTTCATAGTAAAACTTCTACGCAGGCACTGGCATATTTATGACAGTAACGGAAGCCAGCGTGAAGTAGAAGGGGAGGGCGTAGTGGGCGTTCAGCCCCAGATCAACCCGGGAGAATCTTACCAGTATGTAAGCGGATGCAACCTTCGTTCAGAGATCGGGAAGATGAACGGCACGTATTTAATGGAGAATATCAGTAATAAGAAAACATTCAATGCCATTATCCCTGCATTTGATATGTGTGCACCGTTCAAACTAAACTGATTTTAACCTTTGCCATACTGTTTTTTGACTTACCTTTAGGCCATCAGCATGAGCTCATATTTTATCACATCCCTGTTGTAAACGTTTCGTTCTGTTTTGAAGTGTTACTCTAATCAACCGTTAAGATATTATGGCAAAAATCACGTTTTCAAACCGCAACAACGACTTTTATCAAAGTTTAAAATCTTCTGTTGAAGAGTATTTTGTTAACAATAAGATCAAGCGTACCGGCGACTGGCGGTTATTCAGTAAAACGATCATCCTGGTAAGTGCGGCCATTGCTATGTACATAGTGCTGATAACGGCTTCTGTAAATGCATGGATAGCATTATTGCTGTGTATGCTGCTGGGATTTACACTGGCCTCTGTAGGCTTTAGTGTGATGCATGATGCCAATCACGGAAGTTACTCAACCAAACCCTGGCTGAATGATTTTTTAGGGCTCAGCTTAAATGCCATGGGTGCCAGTTCTTATTTCTGGAAACAAAAACACAATATCATACACCATACCTACACCAACGTTGATGGCATTGATGACGATATTGCCAAGAGCCCCATCATTCGCCAGTGCGAATCGCAGAAATGGGTTCCTGCGCATAAAGTGCAATACCTTTACCTGCTGCCCGTATATTCCCTGTCAACCATCTTCTGGATATTCATCATGGATTTTAAAAAATATTTTTCCCATAAGATTTACACAACCGATGCCTGGAAGATGAACACAAAAAATCACATTATTTTCTGGGCTACCAAAGTATTGTACCTGTTCTTTTACGTGGCCTTACCCATTTACGTGTGGGGGTTTTTGCCCTGGTTTGCGGGCTATATGGCTCTTAATGCGGTAATGGGATTAACACTTTCCATCGTATTTCAACTGGCGCATGTGGTGGAGAATACCGAGTTTGAACACGTGCCCCTGGATGAAACAAAACATATTGAAACCGCCTGGGCCGAGCACCAGGTGAAAACAACCGCCAATTTTGCCATGGGAAATAAGATCGTTTCCTGGTTTGTAGGCGGACTTAATTTCCAGATAGAACACCATCTCTTCCCCAAAGTGAGCCATGTACACTATCCGGCCATCAGCAAGATCGTTATGCAGAAATGTAAGGAATTTAATTTACCTTATAACAAGTATGATACTATGACGGAAGCCGTGGCTTCACATTTCCGGGTAATGAAATACCTCGGTAAAAAACCGGTGGAAGAATTCCATCAGGTAAAGGCGGCATAATTACGGTTTATACTTAGCCTGTTGAAAAATGGTTTCGGCATCTGTTGTCATCAATTGCTGTACACTAAGATCGGGGTTCTTCTTCATGAATTTTTTTACGATCTGCCATCCGGCAAAACTGCCGATATTTCCCGGCGATGCTTCTCCCAGTTCCTGCGTCTTCGGGCTTTCACCGATATAATTCTTAATGATATTGTTGTCGATCGTTTGCAAAAGATTGTTTTGTACAAACAGGTCCCAAACCGAACGCTCGTGCTCATAAACCGCTTTCAGTTGTTCTTCTGTATAACCGATCAGTTTGTATTCTTTTGTACCGGGTAATAACTTACTTAATAAGAATAGGCGTTTCCCTTTTTCAACCATTTGTTCCACCAATGGCCTGTCTTCCTGTTTTTCGGGATACAGGTCCTGCAGCAGCAGTTTCATACAATCCACCGGGATATAATCGGGGCTAAAACGCCGGCTCACATAATCGGGATAGGTTTCCCTTACCAGGGCCGACTTATATAAAGAAAAGTCTTTTCCAAGATGCAGCTGCAATCCTACACAGATCATATCCTCTGCTGCCGCCACTCCAATTCCATTCAAGGGGCCAATGAAGGTGACGATCTTTTTGTGAGGAGTATAATTGGGGAAATAATGCTTCAGGTATTGCAGGCCTTTTTTTATTTCCTTTTCATACGGGGTAAAATCTTTAAACACAGCCTGGCTGCTGTCGTATACACTGCGGTACGAATTAACGAACCCCAGTACATAAGCGGCAACCGTATCGGTTGACCATTTTGGATCGGCACCCAGAACGGTGTAGATAAAATTCTCTCCAAAGTCGGGATACTTTGCCTGCAGCTGATCCAGTTGAGAAAGAAAGTTAACCGTGTCTAAAGCAAACAGGTCCCTTTCAAAGCGCTGGGTAGTGATATCCAGTTTGATATTGGAAACATCGGGAGCTTTTTCACTGTTGTTGCAGGAAAATAAAAGTACTAATATACCTATCGAAAAAAAACACCTCATAGTTTTCTTATTTGGCCACGAATGGCACGAACTTACACGAATGTTCATAACACAAGCCGCTTTACTTCCAGTTTTGTCTTTCCAAAATTTATCAATAGTGCCAATTTATAACCGGATAGTTTTAGGTAATTGATTGTTTGAGCTATATCGTCGTTTGAAAATGCCTCTTTTGCCTTTACCTCCAAGATGATTTTATTGTAAACAGTAAAATCAGCATTAAAAGACCGGCTTAACGTGATCGTTTTATATTTTACGGTAAATGGTTTTTCTCTTTCATAATAAATCTCTCTTTCTGCCAATTCATATTCAATTGCCTCTTTGTATATGATCTCCAGTAAGCCAGGCCCCAGTTCATTATACACTTCCATGCAGATACCTGTTACTATATAAGATTCCTCTTTATAAATCAGATCTGTCACAGGGCCTTTTTGCAAATATCTGGTTTTCGTTCTTTTTTTTATATTTATTCGTGTTAATTCGTGCAATTAGTGGCTTAATTTTGCAGCATGAAGATTTTCCTGGCACAACAGAACTATCACATCGGCAATTTTGAAAGCAATACACAGAAGATCATTTGTGCCATTGACGAAGCTAAGAAGCAGGGCGGCGACCTGATCGTATTCAGCGAACTGAGCGTTTGCGGATATGCTCCCCGTGATTTCCTGGAGTTTGACGACTTCATCAATAAAAGTTATGCAGCCGTTGATGAAATAAAACAACATGCAGATAGCATCGGTGTGCTGATTGGTGCACCCGACCGCAATCCCATTAAGGAAGGAAAGGATCTTTTTAATGCGGCCTTCCTGCTTTATGAAAAGGAAATAAAAGGCATTGCTCATAAAACATGTCTTCCCAACTACGATGTATTTGACGAGTACCGCTATTTTGAACCTGCTTATGAATGGGCTGTAATGGAATTTAAAGGGAAAAAGCTGGCAGTGACCATTTGCGAAGACATCTGGAACCTGGGCGATAACCCCATGTACCGCATTTGTCCGATGGACGAACTGATGAAACAGCAGCCGGATGTAATGATCAACCTCTCCGCATCGCCCTTTGATTATACGCATGATGAAGACCGGAAGGCAACCATTAAATCGAATGTTGCCAAATACAAGCTGCCTTTGTTTTATTGCAATGCGGTTGGCAGCCAAACTGAAATTGTATTTGACGGCACGTCACTGGTATTTGATAAGAATGCCAATCTTTGCGGCCAGCTGCCTTCCTTTCAGTCATCGCTGCAATCGTTCGTTTTAAACAATGATGGTACGATCGATACCCCGGTAATTGAATCCGCCAGCCGGGTGCCCGATAAAGAATTAAATCCGGCAGGGTTGGAAGAAGCGTTGAACATTGCAATGGTGCATGATGCTATTGTAATCGGTATCCGGGACTATTTTTCCAAGATGGGATTCAGCAAAGCCATTCTTGGCAGCAGCGGCGGCATCGACAGTGCTGTTACCCTGGCGCTTGCCTGCACGGCATTGGGAAAAGAAAATGTGAGGGCCATTCTTATGCCTTCACAATATTCTTCGGATCATTCGGTGAATGATGCAGAACAGCTGAGCCTTAACCTGGATGATCCCTACGATATCATTCCCATTGAAAATATCTACAACAGTTTTCTGAATGAACTGAAGCCGGTGTTTAACGGTATGCCTTTCAGCATTGCAGAAGAAAATATCCAAAGCCGCACAAGGGGAAACCTGTTGATGGCCATTGCCAATAAATTCGGATACATTTTACTGAATACATCTAATAAAAGCGAACTGGCAACCGGCTACGGAACCCTGTACGGCGATATGGCGGGCGGACTGGGCGTATTGGGCGATTGTTACAAACTGCAGGTATATGCACTGGCGAAGTATATCAACCGGGATAAAGCGATCATTCCGGAAAATATCATTACCAAAGCACCCAGCGCTGAGTTAAGGCCTGGACAAAAAGATTCGGATTCACTTCCTGAGTATGCTATACTTGATAAGATACTTTACCAATACATAGAAAGAAGGCAGGGGCCTAATGAGATCAAAGCGCAGGGATTTGATGCTGCTTTAGTTGATCGTGTTTTAAAAATGGTCAATATCAATGAATACAAGCGCAACCAGTTTTGTCCCATTATCCGCATTTCACCCAAAGCATTTGGGGTGGGAAGAAGGATGCCGATCGTAGGGAAGTATCTTGGTTAATGTAAGTTTATATCTTCTCCACCACCACGGCTGTTCCATAGGCCAGCACTTCGGTAACGCCGTTCATCACTTCGTTGGCATCATAACGCATATTAATGATGGCATTGGCGCCCCGTTCATTGGCGTGCTGTATCATTAACTGGTAGGCTTCTTCTCTTGTCTTTTCGCATAGTTCTGCATAGATGGAGATCTTACCGCCGAATAATGTTTGAAAGCCCCCGGCAATATTGCCGAATATGCTCCGGCTGCGAACGGTAATGCCCCTTACCAGTCCCATGTGTTTGGTAATGCGGTATCCTTCCAGTGTATTGGAAGTGGTGATCAGTTGTTGGTCCAGCATGATGAAAAGTTTTATGAAAGTTAAGCCATTTTAACAAAGTTTTTCTCCACGCATCAAAACGGCAAAATATTTGTTCAGGCTTAGTTCGTACTTTGCGTCCTCACCCCAATCCCTCATCCCGGGCAACGTGAAGGAAGAGAGGGAGCTGGAAGTTAAATCCGAATATAGAATATGGCTCAAACATCTGAAGACATCCGGCTGCTGAACGAAAAGATAAACCATGCTGCCGGTTTTGTAACACGTATCAATGATGAATTAAGTAAAGTGATCGTTGGCCAGCAAGGCATGATCGAACGGTTACTGATCGGCCTGTTAAGCAATGGCCACGTACTTTTAGAAGGAGTACCCGGGCTGGCAAAAACCTTGTCCATCAAGTCGCTTGCCCAGTCTGTGCATGCCGATTTCAGCCGGATACAGTTTACCCCCGACCTGTTGCCTGCCGATGTGATAGGTACCATGATCTACAACCAGTCGAAGAATGAATTCATGGTTCGTAAGGGCCCGATCTTTTCAAACTTTATCCTGGCCGATGAGATCAACCGGGCCCCGGCAAAAGTGCAGAGCGCCCTGCTGGAAGCCATGCAGGAAAGGCAGGTAACCAT